>NZ_JBFBDY010000909.1:0-2137 GCF_040683475.1 Kitasatospora sp. NPDC093558
GAGGCCGGCGAGGGTATGCCGGGAGGTGACCAGGACGGCGGTCAGGCCGTCGCCGGGCAGCAGCGGTTCGACCTGCGCGGCCGACGCGGCGTTGTCGATCACCACCAGGATCCGGCGGCCCTGGGCCGCGTAGGCGGCGAGCACCGACGTGTAGTGGCGCCGCAGGTCCTGGAGGTCGTGCGGGATGTGTTCGACGGGCAGGCCGAGCGCGCGCAGGAAGCCGTCGAGGGCCTTCTCGGGGGTGACCCGGCGCTCGTCGTCGTAGCCGGCGAGGTCGACGAACAGCACACCGCCGGGGAACCAGCCGTCGGTGCGCAAGGCCTGCCGGGCGGCGTGCAGGACGAGTTCGGTCTTGCCCACGCCGGGCAGCCCGGCCACCGCCGAGACCGTCCGGGCCTCCGGCTGCTCGCGGTCCGGGTTCAGGGCGGCCAGCAGCCCCTCGAGTTCGTCGTCGCGGCCGGTGAAGGTCTCCTCCAGTGGCGGCAGTCCGGTGAGGTGGGGTTCGATCCTCGGAGGCAGGGTGACGGTGACGCTCTGCCCCTGGACCACGGCGTACTGGATCCCGCCGACCACCTGGTTCCACGTCGTCGGCCCTTCCTCACCGGGCACGCCCTGCGGCGGCGGCCCCCAACTCGCTGTCATGGCGGACATGATGGGGCCGCGAGCATGATCGGGGAGGGGTTTCGGCGCTATGCGTGCCGATCGCCGATATCCGGACCGCCCGGGCGCCGGCTCGGGTGAGGCGGCGCCCGGGCGGTCCGGGGGTGTGCGAGGTCAGACCGTGACCTTCTCCGGCTGGAGGTCGGCCTGCTGCGCGGTGGTGGCGGGGGTGTTCTCGCGGGGCTCGGGGAGCACGGCCATGATGATGGCGGAGATCACGATGGTCGCCGCCCAGGCGAGTCCGTAGCGGCCGACCGGGGTGTCGGAGAGCGGGCCGGCGAACCAGTCGCACTTGGTGAAGGCGAGGCCCATCACCAGCGCGAGCACCCAGGACACCATCGCCTGCCAGCAGAAGCCGCCCACGTACCAGTAGCGGCTGTTGCTGCTCGTGTCCATCAGCGCGGCGGCGTCGTACCGCACCGCGCGCGACCGGCGCCGGAACATGTCCACCGCGTAGACGCCGATCCAGGCCGAGAAGGAGACGGCGAGCAGGATCAGGAAGGTGATGAAGGAGCCCAGGAAGCTCTTGGCGACCAGCATCAGCAGCAGGCCGCCGACCAGCGAGATCACGGCGTTGATGCTGACGGCCAGGGCGCGCGGCAGCCGGACGCCCATGGTCTGGGCGGTGAAGCCGGCCGAGTACATGGAGAGGCTGTTGATCAGCAGCATGCCCACGATCGCGGTCAGCAGGTAGGGCACGGCGAGCCAGGTCGGCAGGAGGTCGCCGAGGAAGGAGACCGGGTCCGCGGCGTCGGCGAGGCCGGGCGAGGCCACCGCCATCACGGCGCCCATCAGCACCATCGGCACCATGACCAGGCCGGCACCGGAGACCGTCACGCCGACGATCTTCTTGCCGGAGGCGGCGTGCGGCAGGTAGCGGGCGAAGTCCGGGCCGGTGGGGACCCAGCTGATGCCGCCTGCGGCGATGGTCCCGATGCCGGCGATCATCATCGCGGTGGTGCCCGCGGGCTTGGCGAAGACCTCGCTCCAGTGGATGGTCGCGATCAGGTAGCCCAGCACCAGGACGCTGAAGAGGCCGAAGAGGTACGTCGACCAGGTGTTGCAGGCGTTCAGCGCCTTGCGTCCCATGCCGGAGACCAGGAAGGTGCAGGCGACGAAGGCGAAGAGCGTGATCACGATCAGCGCGGTGTTGCTCTTCACGCCGAACAGCAGGTCGAGGACGGTCAGCACGGCGTAGGCGCCGGTGACGGCGTTGATCGTCTCCCAGCCGAACCGGGCGATCCACAGGATCGCGCCGGGGAAGAGGTTGCCGCGCACCCCGAAGGTGGCGCGCGAGAGGGTCGCGCCCGGCGCGCCGCCCCACTTCCCGGAGACCGACAGCACGCCGACCATGCCGAACGAGGCGAGCGCGGCGCACGCCGCGACGATCAGGACCTGCCAGAAGTTCAGCTGGTTGAACACCACCAGGGCGGCACCCATGGTGAGCAGCAGGACGCTGATGTTCGCCGCGACCCAC
>NZ_JBFBDY010000910.1:0-2131 GCF_040683475.1 Kitasatospora sp. NPDC093558
CGTCCCGCCGCGGCGTATCTCCTCGTCACCGAGCCGCCCCGAGGCGGAGCGGCGGCGCCGGTCCGGGATCAGCTCGGAGGTCAGGGGCATCGGGAGTCCGCCGAGGATCCGGCGGATCGGCCCGGCCAGCTCGGCGTCGAAGGGCGGCGGCGGAGCCTGCGACCCGGCCTGCCGGAGGGAAGGGGAGGAGGTGGGAGTCATGATCTTCCTTGTCCGGTCTACTCGATGGGCAGCAGGGCGAGGGCGTCCACCTCGAGCAGCAGATCGGGGCGGTAGAGCGCCACGATCTGGACCACCGTGCTCGCCGGCGGGCGCTCGGTGTCGATGAACTCGTCGCGCGCAGCCAGGATCCGAGGGACGAACGCGATGTCGGTCACGAAGTAGGTCAGCTTGATGACGTCGTCGAACGTGGCTCCGGCGGCGGCGAGGCAGCGTGCCATGTTGGTGAAGACCTGCCGGGCCTGGGCCGCGGGGTCCCCGGGACCGACCAGTTCGCCGTCGGCGTCGAACGCCATCTGACCGGCGATCGCGGCCACCCTTCCCGGCCCGGTGACCACATGGGTGTACCCGGAGCTGGGCGCGACCCCGGCGGGGTGCGACAGGTGCACGAGGCCGGGCAGTTGCTTCTTGTCGGTCATGTCCTCACTCCTGGACGGGTCGTGATGCGGGTCTGGGGTTGCGGGGGAGGGGCTCGACGGCGCCGGGACGGCCGTCACTTCGCGCCGAGGCGCACCGGCAGCGTCTGCGGGCCGTTGACCTCGATCGACTTCAACCGCCGGGCGGGGCCGCTCTGCTCGATCCGGCCCACGGTGTCCATCAGCTCCGTGAACAGGATCCGCATCTCGGCCCTCGCCAGGGTGCTGCCGATGCAGAAGTGCTCGCCGGCGGCCAGGGCGATGTGGCGGTTCGGGCTGCGCGTGACGTCGAAGCGGTGGGCAGCGGTGAAGAGGTCCTCGTCGCGGTTGGCCGAGGGCAGCCACAGCACGACGCGGTCGCCGGCCTCGACTCTCGTGCCGCGGATCTCCACGCAGCGGGTGGCGACCCGCATGCTGTGCGTCGCGCTGGAGGTCCAGCGCAGGACCTCCTCGATGGCACCGGGCATCAGGGCCCGGTCGGCGGTCAGGCGCTGCCACTGGTCCGGGTGCTCGAGGAAGGCCTGCATGCCCCCGATCAGGGCCAGTCGTCCGTTCTCGGTCGCCCCGATGAGGTTCTCGCAGTTGAGGACCGCCTCCTCCTCGGTCAGCAGCTCCCCGTCCACCGTGCCGTTGACGAGGGCGCTCACCAGGTCGTCGGCCGGCTCCTCCATCCGCCGGTAGAGCAGCTCCATGAAGTACTCGACGAGCATCGGGTGGGAGACCAGCGACGTGTGGGCCTCGAACTCCTCGTTCGTCCACCGGTACAGGTCCTCGTGGTCCCGCTCGGGGATGCCCAGGATGTGGCAGATCACCGACAGCGACAGCCGCCCGGCCACGTCGTCCGCGAAATCGCAGCTGCCGAGGTCAAGGGCCCGCCCGAGGACGCTGCGCGTTGCCGTCCGGATGTAGCCCTCCAGGCCCCGTACGGCGCGGGTGTTGAACCAGTCCGCCATCAGGCCGCGCAGCTGCTTGTGCCGCGGGGCGTCGGTCAGGGCGAGCGTCATGCCGCCGCCCGGGTCGTCGCCGCAGCGCAGCAGTACGCCGCGGGCCGAGCTGAAGGCCGCCGCGTCCCGGTACACCGAGCGGATGTCCTCGTGACGGGTCAGCGACCAGAACGCGGGCAGGTCCGCCGCCTCGTGGCGGTGCACCGGGGAGTGTGCGCGCATCCACTGCCACACGGCGTGCGGATCACCGTGGGCGTGCAGGTCGGGGTCGGTCAGCAGGGCGGGCGATACGGCGGTCGTTGTCATGGCATGACTCCTGGGAAGAGGGCGCGCACACGCTCCGCGAAGCGCTTGGAGATCTCCCGGGCGGTGCTCTCCGCGACGGCGTCGGGCCGGAAGGCGGTGTGGACGAGCAGCCCGCCGTCGTCCGCGGGCCACAGCTCGGTGTGCAGTTCGAGGCCGAGGGCCGCGTCCTGGTGGTCTTCCAGCCGCACCTGTTCAGCCGCACCCAGCAGCTCGCCGAGGAGATGGGGCAGGCGCTCGCGCTGGCCG
>NZ_JBFBDY010000911.1:0-2120 GCF_040683475.1 Kitasatospora sp. NPDC093558
CGGGCCGCTGCGGCCTGGGCCCGCGCCGGCTCTTCGCCTTCTTTCGTCGGGGTTGGCCCCCGACCACCGGAGGCCGGCTCACCCCGGCAAGGGCCGGCGCGGTGTGATGAGCCCGCTCTCGTAGGCGAGCACCACGGCCTGGGCACGGCTGGAGATTCCGAGCTTGGTCATGATGCGGTTGAGGTGCGTCTTGACCGTGCCGACGGTCACCACCAGGCGGCCGGCGATGTCGGAGTTGCTCAGGCCCGCGCCGACCAGGCGCAGCACGTCGAGTTCGCGCGAGGTGAGCGGGGTCAGCTCCCGGGGCGGTTCGGCCGCGCCGTCGACGCGCTGGGCGAAGGCCTCGATCAGCCGGCAGGTGACGCCCGGCGCGAAGAGCATGTCGCCGCCGGCCACCACCTCGATCGCGGTGAGCAGCCGCTCCGGCGGGGTCTCCTTCAGCAGGAAGCCGCTGGCGCCGACCCGCAGCGCGCCGTACACGTACTCGTCCAGGTCGAAGGTGGTGAGGACGAGGACGCGCGGGCGCGGTTCGGCGGCGTGGGCGAGGATGCGCTCGGTGGCGGCGATGCCGTCGACGTCGGGCATCCGGATGTCCATCAGCACCACGTCGGGGCGCAGTTCGGCCGCGAGGTCCACCGCCTGCTGCCCGTCGGAGGCCTGGCCGCACACGGCGAGGCCGGGTGCCGCCTGGATGAGGGCGACCAGGCCGGCCCGGATCAGGACCTGGTCGTCCACCACGAGCACGGTGGTCAAATCGCGAGCCCGCCCTTCCCACTACCCGCCGCCGGCTCCGCCCCCCGCGGATGCCGGGCCCGGCCGCGGCAGGGTGAAGGCGACCTCGAATCCCCCGTCCGGCGTCGGACCAGCACGCAACATACCACCGTGCGCCTTGACACGTTCATGCATGCCGATCAGACCGTGGCCACCGCTGTCGACGGCCGGGTCCGGGATCCGGCCGGGGGCCGGCCCGGCGTCGCGGACGGCGACGGCGAGGGCGTCGGGCCGGTAGGACACGGAGATCCGGACCTCCGTCGGACCGGCGTGCTTGACGGTGTTGGTCAGCGCCTCCTGGACCACGCGGTAGGCGGAGAGGTCGGGCCCGGGGGCCAGCGCGTACGGCTCCCCGTCGACCGCGAGCTCCACGGACAGCCCGGCGCCCTCCACCCGTCGCACCAGCGCGGGAAGCCGCGCCAGGCCGGGCGCGGGCTCGTCCGGCGCCGTGCCGCCCGCCTCCGCCGCCTCCTCGGGCGGCACGCGCAGGACGTGGAGCAGGCCGCGCATCTCCGCCAGCGCGTCCCGGCTGCTCCCGGCGATGGTGCCGAGGGCCGCCCGGGCCGTCGGCGGGTCGCTCTCGAACACGTAGCCCGCGAGGCCCGCCTGCACGGCGATGACGGAGATGTGATGGGCGATCACGTCGTGCAGCTCGCGGGCGATCCTGATCCGCTCCTCGGTCACCGCCTGCCGCGTCCGCGCCACCTGGGCGTGCTGCAACTGGAGTGACAGCGCCGCGAGTTGGACGTTCCGCTCGCCGAGGACCCGCAGGCTCAGCCCGAACGCCCACGCCGTCCCGACGCCGAGCGCCACCTGGGCCAGCGCCACCCCCGGGGACACCACCTTGGTGGCCATCGCGCTGTACAGCCACACCGGCGCGGCGCAGCAGGCACCCGCCACCGAGACCCGGGTCGGGCGCAGCGCGGCCAGTGTGAACACCGCGAACAGCGGCGCCCAGATGTTGGCCGAGGGCTGGTAGCCGCCGGCCGTGTAGCCGACCAGCCCGGCGCAGGAGAGCAGCAGGACGGCCACCGGGGCGCGGCGGCGGAAGGCCAGCGGCAGGTTGGCCAGGAGGCTCAGCAGGTGGGCGGAGAGGTCGAAGCGCGGCCAGCCCGGCGGGTGGTACTCGTGCGCGAACGCCAGCGTGGCGGCGAGCAGGAGCAGCGCCAGGACGGCGTCGATCACGCGCCGGTACGTCTCACCGAGCCGCACCGGACGCCGCAGGAACCCCCTGGACGGAGCAGGCTGCGCGTCTGTCTGCATCCGGGCAGCCTAACGACTCGGCCATCGGGGGCACTTGACGACCTCGGGGGCCGGGGGCACGCCCCATGTGAGGGCACGCCCCGGGT
>NZ_JBFBDY010000912.1:0-2118 GCF_040683475.1 Kitasatospora sp. NPDC093558
GTGGCCCACGCATGAACACCGCCGTCGTCACCGGCCTCGGGCTGGTCTCCCCGCTCGGCCGCAAGCCCGCCGAGGTCTTCGACGCCCTGGCCGCCGGCCGCTCCGGCCTGCGTGCCGTGCCCGAGGGACATGCCGCCCACGGCTGGCTGCCGGTCGCCGGGATCGCGCCGCCGGTGGACGGCCGCGAGGTGCTGCCGCCCACGGAGACCCGCTGCGTCGACCGCTTCGTCCTGCTCGCCCTGACCGCCGCCGACGACGCGCTCGCCGACGCCGGCCTGGTCGTCGGCCGGGACGTGGACCCGCACCGGACGGCCGTCGTGCTCGCCACCGGCGGGGGCGGGCTGGAGACGTTCGAGCAGCAGTCGCACCGCCGGCTGGAGCGCGGCCGCCCGGGCGTCAGCCCGTACCTGCTGCCGGGCATGCTCTCCAACATGGCGACCGCCCGGATCGCCATCAAACACGGGATCCGCGGCTACAGTTCGGCCGTCGTGACGGCCTGCGCGGCGGGTGCCCAGGCGGTCGCCGAGGGGCTGCGGCTGATCCGGTCGGGCGACGCGGACGTCGTGGTGTGCGGCGGGACGGAGTCCTCGCTGCACCCGACGATCGCCGCCGCGTTCACCAACGCCCGTGCGCTGGCGCATGGTTGGGAGGATCCGGAGGAGGCGAGCCGGCCGTTCGACGCCCGCCGCAACGGCTTCGTGCTCGGCGAGGGCAGCGCCGTCCTCGTCCTGGAGCGCACCGGGCACGCCGATGCGCGCGGCGCCGCCGGGTACGCGGACGTACTCGGCTGGGGCGCGTCCACCGACGCCCACCACCCGACCATGCCCCGCCCCGACGGCGAGGGCGCCGCCGACGCGATGCGCGCCGCACTGGCCAACGCGGGCCTCGCGCCCGGCGACATCGACTACGTGAACGCCCACGGCACCGGCACCCCGCTCGGCGACCCGATCGAGGCCGCCGCCCTGCTCGCCACCTACGGCCGGGGCCGGCCCGCGGACCGGCCGCTGCTGCTCGGCTCGGTCAAGTCCAACCTCGGCCACACCCAGGCCGCGGCGGGCGTGGCGGGCGTCATGAAGGCGGTGCTGGCGGTCCGGGCGGGGACGCTGCCGCGGACCCTGCACGCCGAACGGCCCACCGAGCACGTCGACTGGGACGCCGGGGTGCTGAAGCTGCTCGACGAGGCCGCGCCGTGGCCCGAGACGGGCCGGGCGCGCCGGGCCGCCGTGTCGTCCTTCGGCATGAGCGGGACCAACGCGCACGTGATCGTCGAGCAGGCCCCCGAGGAGGAGGCCCCGGCCGGGCCTTCGGCCGAGGGGCCCGCCCGGACGCCGTCCACGCTGCCGTGGCCGGTCAGCGCGCACAGCCCCGCCGCGCTGCGCGGCCAGGCCGCCCGCCTGCTCGCGCACCTGGCGCAGCACCCGGACGCCACCCCGGCGGACCTCGGCTACTCGCTGGCCACCACCCGCGCGCGGCTGGAGCACCGGGCCGTCCTGCTGGTCGACGACACCCTGGGCGCGGCCGAGGACCTGCGGGCGCTCGCCGCCGACGGCGCGTCGCCGACGCTGCTGCGCGGCAGCGCGCGCAGTGGGCCGGACCTCGCGCTGGTGCTGCCCGGCGAGCCCGGCACCGTCCGCACGTGGCGCCTGCTGGCCGACCAACTGCCCATGGAAGCACCGGTGTTCGCCGAGCGGATCGGCGCGTGCGAGCAGGCCCTCGCGGGCCTGGTCGACTGGTCGCTGTGGGCGGTGCTGGCGGACGACCCGGACGCCCCCTCCCCCGCGCTGCCGCAGGTCGCCGGGCCCGTGCTGTTCTCGGTCCTGGTCGCGCTGGCCGCGCAGTGGCGCGCCTGGGGCGTCCGCCCGACGGCCGTGCTCGGCACCGGCGTCGCGGGCGAGGCCGCGGCGGCGGTCGCGGAGGGCCGGACGGCACTCGCGGACGGGCTGCGTGAGGTACTCTCGGGACGGGCCGGAATCACCGAACTTCCCACCGGGAAGGGCCTGTTCCTCCTCCCGCTGATCTCTCCCGCCACCGTCGCGGCGCTCGGCCCGGACGCGACCGTCCTGGCGCCCGAGGCCGGCCGGGAGGCCAGTGCCCGGCTCGCCGGCGAGCTGTTCGTCC
>NZ_JBFBDY010000913.1:0-2117 GCF_040683475.1 Kitasatospora sp. NPDC093558
GTCGAAGTACAGCTCGGGCGCCGCGCGCAGGCTCTCCAGGAGCCGCGGCACCTCCCAGCCGAGGCCGTCGAACGCGGACCGGACGAGTTCCTTCTGCTGCGCCGCATCGTGGCGGTCGTAGGCGAGTTCGGGCGAGGCGAAGAGGAAGAAGGCGCCGGCCCTGGTCGGGTCGCGGTGGTCCGCGCCGACCGAGGCGAGCCGGCCCGGCACGTTCAGCCCGACCGAACCGGGCGCCAGGCCGCGGTCGTTCGGCAGCTGCCAGGTGGCCGCGTAGTAGCCGAGGTGGCGGACGTAGCGCTCCTCGGGGCCGAAGGCGAGCCGGCGGACGTTGGAGTGCAGGCCGTCGGCGCCGATCACCAGGTCGAACTCGCGGTCCGCGCCGTGCCGGAAGGCCACCCGGACCCCGGTGGGCGTCTCCTCCAGGGCGGTGATCGAGTCACCGAAGACGTACTCGGCGCGGCCGGCGCCGTGCCGGTGCAGCAGCTGGGCCAGCTCGCCGCGCGGGACCTCCACGTCGCCGCCCGCGAACTCGGCGGGCAGGTGGAGGAGCCGGCGCCCGTCCGGCCCGAGGAAGGTCATCGGGCTGCCGCCGGTGCCGAGCGCGCGCAGTTCGTCGAGCACGCCCATCCGCTCCAGCACGGTCAGGTGGGTCGTGCCGCGGAAGTCGACGTCCTGCCCGCCGCCGCGCAGCGCCGGGGCCAGTTCGACGACGGTGACCTCGAAGCCGTACCGGCCGAGCCAGTGGGCGAGGGCGGGGCCGGCGATGCTCGCGCCCGAGATCAGGACCTTGGTGCTCATGGGGAAACCACTCCGTTCGGTACGGACGTCCGGTGGGGATCGCTAACTGCGTCCATCGGAAACAGTTGCGTTGCTGTGTACGGTAGACACAGTTGATTCCGAGCGCAAGACCCGAGGAGCGGACATGGCGGCAGAGGTCGAGGAACCGGTGAACGACACGGTCCGGCTGCTCTGGGGCCCGCCGGCCAAGCCCACGCGCGGGCCCAAGCCCGCCCTCAGCCTGGAGCGGATCGCCGCGGCGGGCATCGAGGTCGCGGACGCGGAGGGCCTCGGCGCCGTCTCGATGCAGCGGGTGGCCGCACTGCTCGACTTCACGAAGATGGCGCTCTACCGCTACGTCCCCGGCAAGGCGGAACTGGTCGCGCTCATGGTCGAGTCCGCCGTCGCCGAACCGCCGGCCGCACCGGCGGGCGGCCACTGGCGGGACCAGCTCACCGCGTGGGCCGAGGAGTTGACGCGGTCGTTCGGCGCCCACCCGTGGCTGCTCGACGCCACCGTCGGCCCCCGCGTGATGGGCCCGAAGGAACTCGCCTGGCTGGAGCGGGTCGTGTCCGCCCTGGACGGTCACGGCCTCACCGGCGCCGAGCGCATGGACGCCGCCGTCCTGCTCGCCGGACACGTCCGCGGCATCGTCGAACAGTCGCGCGCCGCCGGGGCGGAGGGCTCGCCCGAGGCCCAACTCCTCGCCGTCCTCGGCACTCTGATCCAGCGGCACGCCGCCGACTACCCCGCGCTCGCCGCCGCCATCGCCGAACCCGGCGGCCAGGACAACGCGCTGGACTTCGGCCTCGCCCGCATCCTGGACGGCCTGGCGGCACTGATCGACCAGCGCGCCGCCCGGCCGTAATCCGCTCGAAGCACATCACCGCGGTCGCTACGATGCCGCCCCATGGCGATGTTCGTGCACCTCACCTCGACCGCGGACGCACCCCGGGTCCGCCGCGCCGGCATCCGGGCGGACAGCCGCGGGCAGGGCGGCGAACGCGGCGTGTACTGCTTCCCCGTCCTGCCCTCGTACACGCTGACCCACCAATGGCTGCGCGAGCTCGCCCGGTTCGGCCGGCGCGGCGGGCTCGTCGCGGTGCACGTCCGCCTCCCCGACGACGAACCGGTCCTGGCCGGCCACTACCGGGACCGCGCCAAGGACGCCCAGCGACCGATGTCCGCCGCCGAGGCGGTGCAGCGGATCCGCGCTCTACCGGACCCGCGCGGCTGGGAGGTGTTCCTGCCCCGCGCGGTGGGCGCCCGCGAGATCCACCGGATCCGCACCGCGCCGCAGGTCACCGGCTGGCGCTACCTCCCCGACGCCCACGGCCGCC
>NZ_JBFBDY010000914.1:0-2116 GCF_040683475.1 Kitasatospora sp. NPDC093558
CTGGTCAGCGAACTCCCGCCCGGGGAGCACCCGAACCGATTCCGTTTCGTGCTGCGCAACCGGGTCATCGCGGCCCTCACCAGGGCCGACCGCAGGATCACCTGCGTGCCGTCCGGCCGGGTGGTCCAGGACGAGGACGGCCGGTGGGTGCTCCTGCTGGCCCCGGCGCTGCTGGCCGGTGCGCCGCAGCGGGCCCCGCTGCGGGCCGTGCTGGCGCACCTGCTGACCCACCAGGCCCAGATCCGGGCGGGCGGCCCCCGGCCGGGCGCGGACGCGGTGGAGGCGCTCCTGCTCCACCGGACGTCCGGCGGCACGCGGGAGGACGACCCCGTCCTCGGCGCGCTGTGGGAGGGCCACGCGCGCTGGGCGACGCGCCGTCTGCTGGCGCGCGACCAGGCGGGGGAGCGGAAGACGGCCCGCGCCGCGCGCCTGCTGTCCCGCCTGCCGGGCGTGCGCGCGGAGCCGGACACCCACGACCAGGCGGTGCGGTTCGTGCGCACGCTGGTCGAGGCGGGCGGGACGGCGACGGTGAACCGGATCTGGACGGACCGCTCCCTCGTGCCGACCCGCCGCGAACTCACCGCCCCGGCCCGCTGGCTGGCCCGCACCGGGCTGGGGCCCGCGGACGGTCCTTCTGCGGAGGGCTGACCGGACGCAGCAGGTGCGCGAGCCCGTCGGCGAGGCCGCCGCGCCAACAGGCGTAGTCGTGCCCGCCGTTGAACTCGCGGTACTCGAGGTCGTAGCCGCGCGCCGTGAGGACGTCGCGCAGGTGGCGGCTCTGGGTGAGGAGCAGCCACTCCTGGAGCCCCACCTCGACGTAGAAGCGCACCGCGCGGCGCTCCTCGGCGGCGAGCCGGCGGGTGAGCCACTCGCTGCCGGCGTCGAACTCGGTCTCGTCGGGCCACCAGAACGAGCCGGACTGGGCGAGCGCGTTGCCGAAGCGCTCGGGGCGCCGGTACGCGGCGAAGGCGGCGGTGAGGCCGCCCGCGCTCTGGCCGGCGACGACGGTGGCCGCCGGGTCCGTGGTGGTGCCGAACTCGCTTGCGGCCCAGGGGAGGAGCCGGTCGGCGAGGAATCCGCTGGAACCCCACCGGGCCCAGCTGGATGGAGAAGAAGCAGTTCGCGAGCGGCGTCGCCCTCGACATGGGCCTCTCCCGTCCCAAGTCCCAGGACAAGGACGGCAATGCGCACAGTCCGGCACTGAGTCTGGAGAAGCTCGACGAGATCGATGGCGACTGGCTGTTCCTCTCCACCCTCACCGACGACGGGAAGTCCGCCCTCAAGGACGTCCAGTCCAAGCCCGCCTACCGGGAGTTGGGCGCCGTGAAGACCAACCACGCCGTCACGGTGGACGGTTCGGTCTGGTCCACCCGCGGCGGCCCGCTCGCGGCCGGCGCCGTCATCGACGACATCACCAAGGCCCTGACCGCCTCCTGACCCGAACCCGTCCCAACCACCTGGAGGAGCAGTGGAGTTGACCGTCCAGGGCCTCACCGCCGGCTACGGCCCCGGGCGCCCGGTCCTCGGCGGCGTCGACCTCGCCGTGCCCGCCGGGCAGGTCGTCGCCGTCGTCGGACCGAACGGCTGCGGCAAGTCCACGCTGCTGCGGGCCGTCGCCCGGCTCCACCGGCCCGACGCCGGACGGGTCCTGGTCGGCGGCGAGGACGTGTGGCGGCTGCGCCCCCGGCAGGCGGCGCACCGCGTCGCGCTGCTCCCGCAGAGCCCGCAGGCGCCCGAGGCGGTGACCGTCGCCGGCCTGGTGCGCTACGGCCGCCACCCGCACCAGGGCCTGTTCCGCCAGTGGTCGGCCGAGGACGAGGACCGCACCGCCCACGCCCTGCGCGCCACCGGCGTCGAGGAGCTCGCCGGCCGCCGCCTCGACCGCCTCTCCGGCGGCCAGCGCCAGCGCTGTTGGCTCGCCATGGTGCTGGCCCAGGACGCCCCCGTCGTCCTGCTCGACGAGCCGACCAGCGCGCTCGACCTCGGCCACGCGGTCGAGGTGCTGGAACTCGTCCGCGAGGTCGCCGCCGGGGGACGCACCGTCGTCATGGTCCTGCACGACCTCGCGGCGGCGGCCCGCTACGCCGACCTGCTCGTCGCCCTGCGCGACGGCGCC
>NZ_JBFBDY010000915.1:0-2115 GCF_040683475.1 Kitasatospora sp. NPDC093558
GCCGTCGGAGGCCGGCACGACGGGTACGGCCGGGGTGACGGGTACGGCCGGGGCGGAGGACTTCGGGGCCGGGGACACCGGGGGCACCGGGGCCGACGGCGCCGAGGAAGGCGGGGTCGGCTTCGGCGTCTCCGTGGCCACGGGCTGGACCTCCACCGTCGCCCGCGCCGAGCACGACGTGGTCCCCCGGAACGGCTGCGCCCCCTCGTTGACGAACACACACGGGCTCAGCGCGGTCGCGCCGGCGGGGGTCGTCGCGTCGTACGACACCCGCACCCGGGCCACGGTGTGGCCGCCCGCCCTCAGGCTGGAGTCGCGCCCCTGGAGGTAGACGCCGTACGGCTCCTCAGGCGTCATGCCGGGCACCTTGTCCAGCGTCCGCCAGCTCCCGTCCGTTCCGTCCGCCGTCCGCACCTGGACGGTCGCGTGCCGGTCGACGAACAGGACGTCGCCGAGGTTGGTGTAGTCGGAGGGCGTGGGGTTGTCGAGGACGGCGTCGAACTCGATCGGCGCGCCGCCCGCGACTGCGGTGGCGGGCACGTGGGCGAGCGAGCTCCCGATCGAGGTGACGTTGATCGTGCTGGTCGCCTCGGCCTGCGCCGCACCGTGGTTCGCGGGGGTGGTGACCGCGGAGTGCAGGGCGATCGACCGGAAGCCGCCATTGGAGGCGCCGTCGTGGGGCAGGCCCATCGGCGCGCCGATCCGCAGGCCGACCTTGAAGGTCCGACCGGCCGGGACCGTGAGCCCGGGCACCGTCCCGTCGTACACGACGCCCCCGTTGGCCCTGGTCATCACCAGCGGCACCGACTTCCACGTGCCGTCGGCCGGGTCCTCGTAGTCGATGACGATCGCGTTCGACGGCGTTCCGATCCCGGTGGTGGTCGTCAGCTCGAGGTTGTAACTGGTGGCGGTCGGACCCGAGTTGGCGATGTCCTCGGTGAACGCGACCGGTCCGCCGGCGAACCCGACCGAGGCCGGGGCATGGACGGTCAGCGAGGTGTGCGACGGCTTTGCCGCGAAAGCGGCCGGGGCCGCGATTGACCCGCAGGCCGCGGCTGCTCCCAGGGCGGCCGCGGCGACGACGGCGCGACGGGTACAACGTGTGCGAATGATGGTGGACATGGTTCCCCCCTGGAACCGCGCTGCGGGCATGCCGCAACAGCGCGCTGATGACTGGCGACTGATCGGCAGCGGGCGCGCGTAACTCCCCATGCGCCCCGGGAGATTGATCGTGGCTCCCTGCTCCTCGCTGGGATAGACGCGCTTCCCGGCGATCGGTTGCAGGCGCTTCCGAAGAAACTTTCCGTCGATCCCCGGCCCCGCCCGCAACGACTCCTCGACCGCCCGCGACCGCCACGCGCACGCCTTCGCGACCACCTCGACTACATATGCCGCTGAACGACATATATAGTCAGGCGGCATCAGGGGCGTCCCCGCCCCGCGAACGCACGCATGCACGCATGCACGCAGGCGCGCACGCACGCAGGCACACCATCAGGGGAGGGGTTGGCACATGCAACTGACGTCCGTACCGGCCGCCGTGGAGGACCGGACCGTCGAGCCCGGTCCGCACCGCGCGGAGCGCCGGACCGACCCGAGGCGCTGGCTCCGGCTCTTGGCGCTGCTCGCCGGGTACTTCGGCGAAGTCCTGTTCCGCCTCTACCTCGTGCGGGACTTCAGCTACCCGTCCGTCCACCCCGACGAGGAGTCGTACCTCGTCCTCGCCCGGGTCCTGGCCGGACACCCCACGACCGAGATGCCCGTCGGCGTCGTCATCCCCGGCGGCTACCCGCTGCTCATCTCCCCCGCCCTGCGATTCGCGGACGACCCGTCCACCGCCTACCACCTCGTGATGGGCATCAACGCCCTGCTCAACGCGCTCGTCTTCCCGCTGGCCCTGGTCGGCCTGCGCCGCCTCGGCCTCGGCCGGCCGCAGGCGTACGCGTTCGCCGCCGCGACCGCGCTGCTGCCGCCGCTGGTCTTCTACTCGGAGTTCGCGCTGACGGACACCGTCATGCCGGTGCTCGTCCTCGCCTGGCTGCTCTGCCTGCACGGCTGGCTCGCCGACGGTCCGTCCCGCCGGCGCGCCTGGCACGCCGTCGGCGCGGGCCTGAC
>NZ_JBFBDY010000916.1:0-2110 GCF_040683475.1 Kitasatospora sp. NPDC093558
ACCACGTCCTGCACGCGCCCGACGCGTTCCGGCGGCTCGCCGGCAGCCGGGTCACCGTGCAGCTGAAGCCCGATGCCCTCAAGCTGAACGTCGGCGACTCGGCCGCGTTCTTCACCGAGGGCCTGCACTACGGCGCCGGCCTCGCCGTCACCGAGGTCGGCCGCCTGCCCGCCCACGCCGTCCGGCCGGACATCGCCCGCATGGAGACGACCGCCGACGAGCTGCCGTTCTCCCTCGTCCTGCGCGAGATCCGCAACCAGGACCTCGCCGAGCACGCCCGCACCGCCGACGCCGTGGTGCTCGGCACGGTGGCCGGCCTGGAACGGCTCGAGGGTTCCGACCACTACTCCGAGCACGACCCGCACTGGTGGCGGGCCGGCCTGGACGTCCAGCACGTGGAACACGGTTCGGCCAAGGCCGGCACCGTCTCCGTGCTGTACCCCAACAGCCGGGACCGCCACTGGAACCACGTCCCGAAGCCCAAGGCCGGCCAGTCCGGGCTGTGGATCCTGCACGCCACGGAGGGTGACCAGCGGGAGCTGGCGCCGTACGAGCTGCGGGACGCCGAGGACTACCAGCCGGCGCACCGGCTCGGCGTGCTGCGCGGAGGGAACGTGAGCTGACATGCCCACCTTCAAGGTCGTCAACCTCACCCCCAAGTCGCTGAGCGGCGAGGCCGAGCACGACGCCGAACCCTTCCTCGCAGTCAACCCCGAGAATCCTGCCGAGATGGTGGCGACCGCCTTCACCCCGGACCCGATGGGCGGCGGCTTCGCCCCGGTCTACGTGTCCACGGACGGTGGCAACACCTGGGCGCTGAACACCATCGTTCCGGGCGGAGGGGTCTTCCCCGGCACGACGCAGCCGTTCGCCACCGGCGACATCACCGTGGCCTTCGCCGACCGGGGCGGTGCCCTGTACGCGGGCATCCTGAACGGTCAGGCCGCCTTCCTGCAGAACCGGACCGTCCTGCAGATCCTCCGCACGCCGTCCGCCACCTCGACCGCGGCGATGCAGGTGCTCGTCAACCGGGAGCCGGTGGACCAGCCCTGGGTCATCGCCGACACCGTCGCGGGCGACGGCGGCGACCGCGACCGCGTCTTCATCGGCAACAACAACTTCAAGCACCGGATCCCCAGCCCGAAGTCGGCCACCGTCGACGTCTCGGGCGACGCCCGGACGGCTCCCGCGCCGGCCGGCTTCACGCCCTTCGGCATCGAGCAGCGCACCCCGGCCGGACAGGACGGTCCGCCGGTCAGGCTGGCCCTGCACGCCGACGGCACGGTCTACGCGGCGTTCGAGTGCTGGACCGCCAACGACCACGGTCAGCCCATCAGCAACGTCACCTTCGACGTCGTGGTGACCCGGGACGACAGCGCCGCCTCCGGGGCCAACCCGTTCGAGGACCTCAAGGACGCCACCACCAGCACGCCCGGACAACTGGTGGCGACCGACCGCTTCGTGGCGTTCAACGCCATCATGGGGCAGGAGCGCCTCGGCGGTGACCTGACGATCGCGGTGGACCCGAGGGACGCCAACAGCGTCTGGATCGCGTGGTGCGACCGGGTCGGCGGACCGTCCGGCACCGACAACACGATGCACGTCCAGCGCTCGACCGACCGCGGCCAGACCTGGACGCAGGCGCGCGCGGACCTCGCCGACGTCAAGAACCCGGCACTGGCCGTCAACTCCGAGGGCCTGGTCGGCCTGGCCTACCAGCTGTTCGCCGACAACCAGTGGACGACGATCCTGGAGACCACCGCCGACAACTGGCAGAACGATCCGGAGACCACCAAGCTCCACCAGGCTCCTGCCAACGTGCCGGACTCCGGGGGTCAACTGCCCTACCTCGGCGACTACATCCGGCTGCTCGCGGTCGGCTCCGACTTCTACGGAGTGTTCGCGGGCAACAACACCCCCGACAACGCCAACTTCCCGGTCGGCGTGAGCTACCAGCGCAACGCCGACTTCACCACCCACCAACTGCTCGACGTCGACGGCACTCCCGGTGTGCAGATCTCGATCGACCCGTTCTTCTTCCACCGGGCCGCCTGAGCACGGCAGTTCACGAGAGTTGGAGCGCCCGCCACGATGGTTCGTGGCGGGCGCT
>NZ_JBFBDY010000917.1:0-2104 GCF_040683475.1 Kitasatospora sp. NPDC093558
GTCCGGCGGGGCGGCGGGCTGTGCGTGGCGGCCCACCCGCACGCGCCGTACGTCTCGGGGACCTTCCGGTACCCGTACCGGGGCTTCGACGCCGTCGAGGTGTGGAACGGGCCGTGGCGCTCGGACCTGTCGTGGCAGGCGGACAACGAGGCGGCGCTCACCGAGTGGGGCCGAAGCCTGGCCCCGGACGTCCGCCGGGGGCGGTGGCGGCCGGCGGTCGGCAACAGCGACGCCCACCTGGCGGGCCAGATCGGCGTCCCGCACACCGTGGTGCTGGCCGACGAACTGGGCGCCGGCGCGGTCCTCGCGGGGATCCGGGCCGGCCGCAGCCGGCTCGCCGCCTCGGACGGCGTGGAGCTGGCGTTCTCGGTGACCTGCGGTGATCGGACGGCCGGTATCGGTGAAGCGCTGGTGACCGATGCAGCGGTGGCGACCGGCGAAGCGGCGATGACCGGCGACGGCCCCGCAGTCGTACGGGCCGAGGTGCGCGGTGTGCCCTTCGGCACAGTCGTGCTGCACACCGGAAAGGGGAGGGCCCACACAACGTCCTTGCCCGGCGACGGCGCGGGCACCGTCGAGTGGCCGATGCGCCCGGCCGAAGCAGCGGAATCGGTGCTCGTCCGCGTCGAAGTCCGCTACGCCGACGGCCGCATGGCAGCGCTCACCAACTCCATCGTCCTGCACTGAGCACGGCCCCGCCCGATCGGTCGCCGAAAGCGACGGTCCGACCCGTGGGGGTGACGATCTGCGGCAACTGCCTCCGTGGCGAGCCTGTGAGCGCTAACTTGGCACTATCGGCACATGTCGGCGACCCGAAGGCCTGGTATGAAGGGGTGCCGCCTGTTGAACCGAGGGTGACGGATTGGCCTGGACCTGGTCGCGTACTGTGGTTCCAGCCGAGGAGGGGACTGCGAGTGGGAACCGACAGCGCCGGGACGGAACAGCGCCAGCCCGTGATGGCGGACGTGGCGAAACTGGCGGGTGTCTCCCACCAGACGGTGTCCCGGGTGCTCAACGGCGCCCCGCACGTCCGGCCGGACACCCGGGACCGGGTGCTGGCGGCCATACGGGAGCTCGACTACCGGCCCAACTCGGCCGCCCGCACGCTGGTCACCCGCCGCTCGCAGACCCTCGGCGTGGTCAGCTTCGACTCGACCCTCTACGGCCCCGCGTCGATGCTGGAGGGGATCGAGCGCGCCGCGCGGAGCGCCGGGTACTTCGTGAGCGTGACCAGTCTGCGCTCCCTGGACGGCCGTTCGGTCCAGGAGGCCGTCGACCGGCTGCGCGACCAGGGGGTCGAGGGCGTCGTCGTGATCGCGCCGCAGACCTCCGCCGTGAGCGCGGTGGCCCGGCTCTCCAGCTCGGTGCCGCTGGTCGCCGTCGGCTCGGGCAACCAGACCCAGGTGCCCATGGTGTCGGTGAGCAACCGCTTCGGCGCCGGCGAGGCCACCGGGCACCTGCTCGACCTGGGCCACCGCACCGTGCACCACGTGGCCGGGCCGGCCAACTGGCTGGAGAGCCAGGACCGTGAGTACGGCTGGCGGGTCACGCTGCAGGCGGCCGGGGCCCCGGTGCCGGAGGTGGAGCGCGGCGACTGGAGCGCCCGCTCGGGCTACCAGGCCGGTCTGCGGATCGCCCGACTGCCCGACGTCACCGCCGTCTTCTGTGCCAACGACCACATGGCCCTCGGCCTGCTGCGCGCCTTGCACGAGGCCGGCCGGCCCGTCCCCGAGGACATAAGCGTGGTCGGCTTCGACGACATCCCGGAGGCCGCGTACTTCACCCCGCCGCTGACCACCGTGCGGCAGGACTTCGGCGAACTCGGCCGCAGGGCGCTGGAACTCCTCGTCGGGGAACTGGAGGGCGTGGCGCCCGCCGAGACCCAGGTGCAGATCGCCCCGGAGATCGTGTTGCGCCGCAGCGTCGGCCCCGGCCGGGGCTGGTGATCCGGTAGCCGGCTCGCGCGGTGGCGTGCCACCTCCGGCCGGGCCTGGTGACCCGGTAGCCGGTACGTGCAGCGGTGCGCGCAGGGTGATGCCCGCCGGTCCCGCCTCGGCCAGGGCCTTCAGGGCGGCCTCCTTGATCTCGCTGATCGTTTGCTGGC
>NZ_JBFBDY010000918.1:0-2096 GCF_040683475.1 Kitasatospora sp. NPDC093558
GAACAGATAACAGATTTCGAAATCTGTTATCTGTTCGCTGTTACCTGTTCGCTGTTATCCGTCAGCCGTCGACTGTCGACTGTCGGTCGGTCAGCTGCCCGCCGCCGCCAGCTGGGCGAGGTAGCGCTCGGCGGCGCGGAGCTTGCGGCCTTCGGGGCCCGGGAGGTAGGCGCGCAGTTCGATGATCTCCGGAGCGATGCGGATGGCCTCCGTGCGGTCCGGGATGGCGCGCCAGCAGGCTTCGGCGTTGGTGGCCGCCTGCTGGGTCTCCGGATGGTCCGCGCCCTGCGAGCGGAGCAGGGTCAGCGCCACCTCGCGGTAGATGTCCGCGGCCTCGGCCGCCCTGCCCGCGAGACGGCACACGTGGGCCCGGACCTGCCGGACCTGGAGCACCGGCTCGGAGACCGCGCCGTGCTCGGCGATCGCCTCCAGTTCGAGGGCGAAGGCGAGGTCCGTGGCGGCGGCGTGGTCGCCCGAGTCCGCGCTGCGGACGATCTGCCCGAGCGTCTCCCGGTAGTCGGCGCGCGGCTCGGGGCCGGCAGGCGCAGCGGGCGCGAGGTCCTCGGCCGGAGCCGGGTCGGCGGACTGCTCCGACTCCTCTGGCTGGTCCCGCAGTTCGGGCTCGGCCGGCGTCTCCGGCTCGGCCTGGACCTCGGGATCGGCCTGGACCTCGGGATCGGGCTCGGGCGCCTCTTCGAGCAGGACGGGCTCGTCGACGGGGGCGGGTTCCTCGGCCGGAGCGTCCTCCTCGAACTGCTGCTCCTCCAGCGGAACTTCGGCCTGCGCCTCATCCACGGCCGGGGCGGCGTACGCGACGAGTGGCGCGGTCTTCGCCAGCTTCACGCCCGACGTCGGCGTGGGGGCGGCTTCCTCGACGACGACGTCCTCGGCGACAACGTCCTCGGCGACAACGTCCTCGATGACGGCATCCTCGATGACGACGCCCTCGACGTCGGCCTCGGCGAGGGTGAACGCGCGGAGCGTCACGGTCCTTGGGGCTTCGAGCAGTTGCTTCTTCAGGCTGACCGGACGCGCGGGCGGCGGCGGAGTGGGCGGCACGCCGGCCTTGCGGAGGCTCACCAGGCCGTCGGCGGACGGCTCGGGTGCGGGCTCCTGCTCCGCGACCTGCGGGACCTGCCGGACCTCCGGGACCTCCGCAGCCTCCAGGACCTCGGGCTCGCCGCCCTCCGGTTCGACGATCTCGGACGCGGGGGCCGCAGGGGCCGCGGCGGGGACCGGCACCAAAGGGTGTTCCGGAGCCGCTTCCACCGGCTGAACGTCCACCGGCGCCACATCCGCCACCAGGCCGTCGGCGTGACGGGCGGTGTTGCGGAAGACCGGGCGGTCCGGGGCGTGCGTGGCGACGATCACCACGTCCGGGCGCAGCACCGAGTACACCTGCTGGCGCAGCTGTTCGGGCGCGAGGACCTCGCCCGCGCCCGGGCGGCCGCCGTGCAGGGCCTCGATGAGCGCGCGGGTGAAGGTGCCGATCTGCTCCGGGTCCGGGCTGACGACGGCCCACAGCGGGATCCCGTCGCTGAGCGGCCCGGCGGCGCCCTGGGCGTCCGCCTGGAGGAGGGGCCACGCGTTCTGGTCGGCGCTCAGGTCGGCGATGACGAGGGTCTGCCAGTCGGCCGGACGGTGGCTCAGCTCGGCGGCGATCGCGTGCCAGGGCAGGCCGTCCTGGCGGATGCTCGCGGCCTTGGAGTCGCGCAGGGTGAGGTGGAGCTGCCCGCCGCGCTTGTCCGCGAGCAGGTGGCCACCGAGGTGGACAAGCAGCGGCCCGGGGTGACGGGCGGCGGCGCGCAGGTGGGCGAGGACGGTGTGCGGGTCGCTGGCGCCGGGCAGGTGGACGGCGTCGACCGCGTCGGCGGCGAGCAGCACCTGCGGCGAGACGGCGGCGAGCATCGCGGACAGCACGGTGGCCTGGGCGGGGACGCCGCGGCCCCAGGTACGGCGGCCGGCATTGCCGTAGCCGCCCTCGACGACCAGGATCCGCCCGCGCGGCGCGGCGCCCAGCCCGCCGCCGACACCGGGCACCGCGAACGGCAGCGGCGTCGCGGCGACGGGCGCCGGAGCGGGGGCCTGGACGGGCG
>NZ_JBFBDY010000919.1:0-2096 GCF_040683475.1 Kitasatospora sp. NPDC093558
GTCCAGCCGCCGTCCAGCGGGAGGAGCAGGAGCAGGCCGAGGGTGGTGACGGCGGCGCCGGTCAGCGCGGTCGGCCGGGCGCCGCAGCGGTCCGCCAGCCGTCCGCCGAAGCGGCCGGCCACCACCATGCCGAGCGGGAAGGCCAGCATCGTGAGCGCGGTGCGGGTGGCGCTCTCGCCCTCCTGGCCGCGCAGGTGCTGGGCCAGCAGGTAGTGGCAGGCGGCGAAGCCCGCGGCGAGAGCGAGGACCGAGGCGTTGACGCCGGTGGTGCCGGCGGCCCGCAGCGTCTCGGCCACCGGCCGGCCGCCGGGGCGGCGCAGCCAGACGGCGACGAGCGGAGGGGCGGGCAGCGCGAGCAGCAGCCACAGTGGGGCCTTGGGCGCGAGGGTGAGCGCGAGCAGGACGGAGGCGACGGCGGAACCGATCAGGGCGGCGTCGCCGAGCGAACCGCGGTCGGGCAGCGTTAGTTTCCCGGTGCGCGGGGCGTGCCGGTGCACGATCAGCACGGCGGCGAGGCAGACCGGGAGCTTCACCAGGAACACCGCCCGCCAGCCGACGTGGTCGAGCAGAAGCCCGCCGATCACCGGACCGGTGACGGCCCCGAGCGGACCGAGCGTGGCGGGCACGCTCATCGCCCGCCCGCGCAGCTCGGGCCGGACGGCGGTCGCGGCGAGCACCGGCATCAGCACGAACAGCACCGCGCCGAAGGCGCCCTGGGCGAAGCGTGCCGCGATCAGCCAACTCGCCCACGGGGCGAGGGAGGCGAGCGCGCTGCACGCGGCGAAGCAGCCGACCGCCAGCAGGAGGGCCGAGCGCGTGCCGACCTGGTCCAGCCACCGCCCGGCAGGCAACAGCAGGGCGACGAGCGGGAGTTGGTACCCGAGCGCGGCCCACTGGGCGACTCCGGGGGAGACGTGGAGCCCGGCTGAGATGTCGGTGAGCGCCAGGTTGACCACGTTCATGTCGAGCATCGCGACGAACGAGAGCAGCCCGGCGGCCACGACGAGGCTCCACCGGTCCACCGGGCCCTCCGGCTTGACCGTGGTGTGCCTCAACTCGCCCTCGGGCAGGCCATGTTGCCTGGCCATGGCGTCCTCCGTTCCCCCGCTGCGTACCGGACACCGCCGCGGCGGCGGAGTCCGGTACAGCAGTCGGGGGCGGAGGGGGTGGGGTTCCCGAACGCTTGGGGGAATTTTCCGAAACGCGTTCGACGGGGCCGGGAGGGCGGCGGACAGCTGACAACTGACAGATAACAGATTTCGAAATCTGTTATCTGTCATCTGAAATCTGTCGGCTGTCCGCCGTCGCCAGCCGTCCGCGGGCTCCCGCCCCGCTCCCGCCGGTGCCGCACTCAGCAGGCCGCCGCGAGCTCCCCGCTGTCGGCCGCCCGAAGGCGAGCCATCAGCTCCTCGCGGGCCCGGGCGACCCGGGACCGGACGGTGCCGACCGGGCAGCCCGCTACCTCGGCGGCCTCGGCGTAGCTCAGGCCGACCACCTGCGTGAGCACGAACGCCTCCCGCCGCTGCGCGGGCACCCGGTCGAGCAGATCGCCGAGCGCGATCCCGTCCTCGAACCCGGCCGCCGGGCCGGCCCCCTGCCGCTCCGCCGCCTCCTGCCAGTCCGGCACCGCGGCCAGGCGCGGCCGGGCGGCGGCCGTCCGGTACCGGTCGATCACGGTGCGCCGGGCGATCGACAGCAGCCACGTGCGGGCCGAGGAGCGCCCCGCGAACCCGGGCAGGCTGCGCAGTGCCCGCAGGAACGTCTCCTGGGCGAGGTCGTCCGCGGACTGCACGTCGGTCAGGTGGGCGACGAACCGCCACACGTCCCGCTGGGTGGCGCGGATGAAGGCCTCGACGTCCGATGCGCGTCCGGCCCGGGCGGTCAGGGCGAGCGCGGTGAGCTGGTCGTCATCCACGGCGGCCCCCGTCCCGGCCGTCGAGGCGCACGCCGCCGACGCGGGCCCGGCCGCGCCGGTCGTCGAAGCTGTGGAGGACGATGGCCATATGAGATGCGCGCAGTTCCGCACTGCCCTGTCCGCCCGCCTCGACGGCGAGGCGACCGGAATCCCGGACGGCCGCCTGGACGGCCACGTCGCC
>NZ_JBFBDY010000920.1:0-2095 GCF_040683475.1 Kitasatospora sp. NPDC093558
GTCCTCCCGCTCGTGCGCCCTCTGCGCGCGCCCGGCGCGCCCCCCCACCACCACCCCGGGGGCCCGCCCCCGCCGGGCCGTGCCGGGCGCCGCCGTTTTCCCCCATCGGGTAATAGGCTGGAAGCAGTCAGCCCGTTACCTAAATCTCTGGAAGGACCGCCGTGGAGCTCGCCTCCTACGCCGATCTCGCCGTTCGGCTGGTGAACACCGAGGAACCCGAGCGCGGCACCGACACTCTGACCTCGGTGGACGCGCTGCGCGCCCTGTTCTCCGAGTCCTCGCGCGCCGCCGCGCTGGCCGACGAGTCCGACCTGCCCCGCCTGCGGGCGGTGCGGACCAGGCTGCGCGGGGTCTTCGAGGCCGCCGCCGAGGGCGACGAGGTGCGTGGCGTCGACCTGCTGAACAGCCTGCTCATGGAGTACCCCGTCAGCCCGCTGGTCTCCGGCCACGACTACCTCGACGACGCCGGCCGGCCGCGCTGGCACCTGCACCTGGCCGACAACTCCCCCACCGCCACGGCGCACTTCAGCGCCGTCGCCTGCATGGGCCTGGCCGTCCACCTCACCGAACTCGGCGCCGACCGGCTCGGCATCTGCCAGGCCTCGCCCTGCCGCAACGCCTACCTCGACACCTCGACCAACCGCTCCCGGCGCTACTGCTCGGACCGCTGCGCCACGCGCGCCAACGTTGCGGCCTACCGGGCCCGCAAGCGCCAGGAGGCCCAGGACGCGGCGCTCGGGCCGCAGCAGCTCCAGGACCGCTAGGACGCGCCTACAGCTCGGCGTCCACCCAGACGCCGAGGCGGCGGGCCAGCCCCGGGATCCGGGCCAGCCGGGTGGTCAGCAGCAGCCGTTCCAGCCGGCGGCCGGGAGCCAGCCAGGCCGGGCGCGGGCGCAGCCGCAGCAGCACCCGGCCGAGCACCAGCTCGTCCGGGACGGCGCCGTAGCTGCGGCTGTCGCTGTCGACCGGCCGGTTGTCGGAGAGCAGCCACCAGCCCTTGGCCCGGCGCTCGGCGGCACGCTTGACGACCAGCAGGTCCTGCTGGAACGGGTGCCGGAAGAGCACCACGGCGCCCGGGCGGATCCGCGCGCCGTACCGGACGAGCAGTTGGTCGCCCTCGCGCAGGGTCGGGACCATCGACGGCCCCGCCACGTCGACCAGCCCGAACGGGGCCGTGCCCGCCCGTACGCCGTCACCCGGTTGCGTCATCCGCGCCACCACTCCTCCTCCCGGCCCGCCGCGTCCCAGTGTGCCGTACGGAGCGTCACCTGTCCGATGTCCGGATTACCCCGGTTCCGGATCGGCCTTTTGCCCTAGGCCCACCGCCCGATCGCGAAACGGGGAGGCCGGAAGGGTAGTCTCGGGCGCGGGAAGACGATCTAAGGAAGGACTCCCATGTTCTCTCGTCTGTTTGCACCGCGCGCCACCGCCCACGCCCACTGCGACCTGCCCTGCGGTGTGTACGACCCGGCGCAGGCCCGGATCGAGGCCGAGTCGGTCAAGGCCACCCAGGAGAAGTACCAGGCCAACGAGGACCCGCACTTCCGCGCCCGCGCCATCATCATCAAGGAGCAGCGCGCCGAGGCCGTCAAGCACCACATCTCGGTGCTGTGGAGCGACTACTTCAAGGCCCCGCACTTCGAGAAGTACCCGCAGCTGCACCAGCTGATCAACGACACCCTGAAGGCCGCCTCGGCCACCAAGGCGTCGACGGACCCGGCCACCGGCCAGGCCCTGCTGGACCTGATCGCCGAGGTCGACAAGATCTTCTGGGAGACCAAGCAGGCCTGAGCCTGACGCGTCGCCACGCCGACCGCCCCCGCCCGGACCGCCGGACGGGGGCGGTCGTGCGTTCACGCCCGTTCATCTCCGTATACAGACCTGTAAGGACTGCACCGGCCTGTCGGCTGTTATGCTGCCAGGGCGTCCGAGGGGGAAGTCCGGTGTGAATCCGGCGCTGACCCGCAACGGTGAGCACGGTCCCGGGGCCTGTCGCCGAACTCCCGTCGTCCGCCCGAAAGGCGGGCCGGGCGGCGTCTGGGTGCGTGCATCGCAAGGCGGAGGAGGGAGTCCATGCGGAGCATCGGCGACCGAC
>NZ_JBFBDY010000921.1:0-2093 GCF_040683475.1 Kitasatospora sp. NPDC093558
ACGGTCACCAGCGAGTACTGCACGACGGTCAGCGGCACGCTGACCGTCGACCCGGTGACGGTGTACGGCACCGCCTTGGGCGCCGGGTCCGTCCCGTCCGGGGTCGCGACGGTCACCGAGGCGACGGCGGCGCCCGCGGGCAGGGCGTAGGAGAGCGTGCAGTTCGTGGGCGTGGTGCGGAAGTCGGCCTGCGTGTCGCCGAAGTTGGTGAAGTTCACCAGGTGGACGACGACGTCGTTGCCGAGCTTGCGGGCCTCCAGGAAGATCCGGGGGTCCCCGGCGAGGGTGACGGCGGGCGGCGCGGACTGCCGTACGGGCGCCAGGAGTTGGTCGGCGGAGGCCTGGTCGGTCTTGGTGAGGTAGCTCAGCCCGGGCAGGGACTTGACGTACCACGCGGTGCCGGCGCCGTACGCGTTCCGGTTGGTGTCCGGCAGCGGGTTGGCCCGGCTCAGGCCGAGGACGTCGGAGAGCGCGAACTCCGTCCGCTGGGCGCCGAGTTGGTCGAGGCCGGTGGGGTTGGGGCCGGTGGTCACGATCGTCCCGCCGGCCGCGACGTAGCCCCGCAGCACCGCCGCCTCCGCGTCCGAGACCGCCTGGAGGTTGGGCAGCAGCAGCACCTTGAACCGGGCGAGGTCGGCGGCCGCCAGTCCGGGGCTGGTCACGGTGTCGAACGGGACGTGCGCGTACACGAGCGCCTTGACGGTGCCCCGGAACTCGCCCAGCCACGGCATCGTCGCGCAGCTCATCGCCGGCTCGCCGCCGCCCCACCACTCGGTGACCCCGGCCGGGGGAGTGACGGTGACGTACATCCCGTTGCCCGCGGTCGGGCTCACGTAGTCGCGCGAGGCGCTGGAGTGGTAGACGCCGACCTGGGCGAGCGGGGCCGCGTCGAAGATCCGCGCCTCGTTGGCCTTGACGAAGGCGTACACCCGGGTGCGCATCGCCGCATCCACGCCCGCGTTCTTGAACGGGGTCTTGACCTCGTACGGGTTGCAGCCGGTGGAGACCACCTGGGCGAGCACGAGCGAGGCGTCGTCCGGCTGCCAGCCGTACGAGAACGCCCACGCGGGCTTGGTGCCGCTGGCGGCGCGGGCGTATTTGTACATCGAGATGAGGCAGGTCCAGTCGGTGGCGGTGGCGTGGCGCATGCCGTCGTAGTTGCCGAGGATGTCCACCTCCCACACCTGGCTGATGCCGCTCTCGACCTGGCGCAGGTAGGCGCCGTCCAGGCCGATCGAGGTCGCGTAGCGGTAGTCCATCGAGACGGTCTCGGAGAAGACGACCACGTTGGGGTTGACGGACCGGGCGGCGGCGGTGATGTCGAGCTGCCACTGGTTGAGGTTGCGGTGGCGCCACTCGACGTAGCGGCGGAAGACCGGGTCGGTGTAGTCGGCGGCCTTCGGCAGGGCGAGGCCGGTGTCGGCCTGGAAGGCGGCGGCGCCCCACGTGGAGGCGTCGCACCAGGACAGGATGCCGTCGAAGTAGATCGGCACGTCCGGCCAGATCGCGTCGACGCCGGTCGCGGCGAGCAGCTTGACGCGCTTCAGGTAGTAGTCCCGCCAGGGGGAGTTGGGGCTGAGCCAGACGCTCTCGTCGTTCTTGTCGACCCACACCACCACGTTGCCGTAGAAGACGTTCGGCTTGCCGTCGAGGGAGCGCTGGACCCAGGCGCCGCCCTCGCCGTTCTTGTAGAAGGAGGGGCCGCTCAGGCCGCCGGGGGTGATGACCTCGAGCGACGGGTAGTACATGACGACTCTCAGGCCGGCGGCGTGCGCGAGGCGGGTGAAGGTCGTCACGTCGGTCATGTGGGCCGTGAACTCGGCGTCGGTGTGCCAGTCGGACAGGATCGTGTCGAGCTCGATCACGCTGACGTTCTGGGCCTTCAGGGTGTCGACGGTGGTCTGCATGTCGGCGGACTCGTTGAAGGTGCCGTCGGCGAGGCGGGCGTGGCGGGTCCACTCGGGCCAGGGCTGCGGGGCGGCGGGCTGCGGGGTGGTCGACAGCAGGGCGGCGGACGGCGGGCCGTCGGCGGGCACCGGTTCGGCGGCCCAGGCCTGGCCAGGCAGCAGTCGGACGGTGGCCAGGGCGCCGCC
>NZ_JBFBDY010000922.1:0-2090 GCF_040683475.1 Kitasatospora sp. NPDC093558
ACCCGCCCGGCGGGCGAGTGGGGACCGGGTCGGGTCGGGCGCCGGGTCAGGACAGGGTCGTCCAGGACTGCCCGGCCGCCGCGGAGTTGGGCTGGTCGGTGACGACCGGGGAGGTGGCCGCCGGGTTGGCGGCGTCGAGCGCCAGGCCGGTCGCGGCGTTGGTGACGGTCAGTGCGCCCGTCGCGGTGTTCTGGAGCACCCGCCACTTCTGGTAGGCGTTGTTCGGGTCGTAGCCGTTGGTGACGTACGCCGCCGTGCCGGACGTGCCCGGGGCGGTGAGGGTGCCGTGCACCTGGGTGCCGGTGTAGCAGTTGTCGGTGATGTGCACGGTGCCGTCGGCGTTGGCGGCGAAGTTCCACTGCTCCGACGTGTGGGTGCTCCACCACGTGTTGACGTCGACGACGGCGCCGTCCGCGGCACTGCACGTGCCCTGGACCTCCAGGGCTTCGCCGCCGCTGCCGCCCGCGCTGATCGCGTGGTACGTGCCGTCGCCGATCACCGCCGCCGGGACGGAGGCGGCCTGCGGGGTGAGGCGGAACATCGCGACGCCGTGCGGGGCGACCCAGTTGCCGCCGACCGTGCCGCCGGCGGCGACGGTGCCGGTGGCGCCGGTCCACAGTTCCTTGGACGTGTAGCCGCCGGTCAGGTTGAGCGAGGCGAGGGTGCTGCCGATCATCTGCCAGTTGTTCGGGTCCTGGTTGACCAGCAGGACGGCGGTGTCGCCGCCGGCCAGCTGCCGCTTGAGGACCACCGGCGCGGTGGCGCTCGCGGGCGGGGCGCCGACCAGCGTCGCCGGCTTGGCGAGCGCGTCCTGGTCGATCCGGATGACGTCGGCGTTCTTCATGAGCGCCAGGCTGGAGGCGGGGATGCCGGTGGACCAGCTCGTGCCGCCGTCGGTGTGCCAGGCGTCGGCGTAGTTGCGCAGGTCGGCGCCGGAGATGAGGGGCGAGGCCATCATCGACAGGACGGACAGCTCGGTGCGCGACTCGTCGTCCGTGAACGGCTTGTGGCACGCGCAGGTGTCGGTGACGCCCCATGAGCCGTAGACGTCCTGCCAGCCCGCGAACATCATGTCCATGTCGTTCCAGCTGCCCGGCCGGACGTTGCCCGGGTACTGCAGGGCGGTGCCCAACTGCTGCCCGTAGAGCACACCGCCCAGGTCGCTGCCGCGGTCGCCGCCGATCCGGCACAGGTTGGCGACCTGCCCGCACCACACGCCGGTCGGCGCGTAGCCCGGAGCCTGGTACGCCGGGGTGCCGGCTGCCCGGATCACCGGATCCGTGCGGGCCGGGTCGTTGGCGCCCAGCAGGTACGGCACGCCGCTGTGCACCGGCTGGGCCGAGACACTGAGGGCCACCCTCGGCTTGCCCTGCGCGGCGGAGGCGGCGTCGAGGGCGCGCTGGAACGTCTGCACCCGGGCGTACATGGACTGGGTGAGCTCCTTGCCCTCGCCCTGGGTGTAGTAGTTGTGGCCGTCCGGTCCGACGATCTGCGGGCCGTACGGGCAGTCGTCGTACTTGACGTAGTCGACGCCCCAGGAGACGAAGTCGCCCGCGTCGGTGGCCTCGTGGCCGAGGCTGCCGGGGTGCATCTGGCACGTCAGGTAGGTGTCGGTGCCGTACAGGCCGAACTTCATGCCCTTGCTGTGGGCGTACCAGGCCAGGTACTGGATGCCGTTGAGGGTCTGCCCGTTGACGACCTGGGAGGGGAAGGTGTCCGGGCGGGGGGTGAGGTGGCCGGAGGTCGGGTCGTTGCCGGTGCCGTCGGTGCCCGCGACCGGGTTCCCGGCGGCGTCGTAGAGCTGCATCGAGCCGTAGGACGTCCGCACGATGTCGGTGCTCTGGCCGTCGCGGTGCCACAGCGACCAGCCGTCGTCGATGGTGACGGTGTTGTAGCCGGCCGCCACCAGGCCGTTGGCGGACATGAAGTCGATGGTCTGCTTGACCTGCTGTTCGGTCACGTTGGTGCCGAGCGAGTTCCAGGAGTTCCAGCCCATCGGCGGGGTGAGGGCGGTGCCGTTGTCGAGGGCGGCGGCCGGGGTGGCCGCGCCGAGCGCGAGGGCTCCGAGGCCGGAGGTCGCGAGGGCGAGC
>NZ_JBFBDY010000923.1:0-2085 GCF_040683475.1 Kitasatospora sp. NPDC093558
CATGCCGCGCAGCGGGCACGGCCCGGCCGTGCGCCGCCAGGAGGAGTCGTCGAGGGCGCTCTGAGCCTCGACCAGGACCGAGATGATCAGGCCGTCATAGTTGGTGGCCGTCCGCGCGAGCTGTCCGTGATCGTCGCGCAGCGCGAGACACAGCCCGCACAGGTGCGCCATCCACGAACTCTGCAGCCGCTCGGACAACCGGTGCTTGCACGGTCTGATGATGCCGAACATGATCCCCCTCGCCGCCCGGGCTCCTGACCAGGCCCGATCCGCCCGACATCATATGATCAGCCGCCCGCTCGGGCCGAGGCTTCGCACGACATCCGCACAGACGACGGCGACGGACGAGCGACGAGCGAGGCACGTGCACGACCGGAGGCGGGTTCCCATATCCGGGATAGCATCGCGGATATGGGAATCGAGACGGCCGCCGACGAGCGGCTCGCCACCCGGCTCGCCGAGCTGCGGGTCGAACGCGGGTGGACGCTGGAGGAGTTGGCGCGGCGGGCGGATGTCAGCCGCTCGACGCTGTCGCGCGTCGAGCGGGCCGAGGTCAGCCCGACCGCCGCGCTGCTCGGGCGGCTCTGTGCCGTCTACGGGCGGACCATGTCCCGGCTGCTCGCCGAGGTCGAGTCCGCCCCGGCCCGGCTGGGATAGGCGACCCCGCGACAGGCGACTCCGCGACAGGCGACTCCGAGACAGGCAACCCCGCGACAGGCGACTCCGAGACAGGCAACCCCGCGATAGGCAACTCCGCGGCAGGCAACCCCGCGACAGGCAACCCCGCCACGGCGACGGCGCCCCGCGAGCGCTTCGACGCCGCCGGGCGCCGCGTCCTGCTGGTCTGCGTCGCGGGCGGGTTCACCACCCTCATCGACCAGTCCGTCCTCAACACCTCCATCCCCGCGCTGCGCGAGAGCCTGCACGCCCAGCCCGCCCACATCCAGTGGATCGTCGCCGGGTACTCGCTCGCCTTCGGACTGGCCCTCATCCCCGGCGGGCGGCTCGGCGACGTCCTCGGCCGCAAGTGGTTCTTCGTGACCAGCCTCGCCCTGTTCACCCTGGTCAGCCTGGTCTCCGCGACCGCCTCGGACCCCGGCGTCCTGATCGCCGCCCGGCTGGTGCAGGGCGCGGGCGCCGGACTCGTCAACTCCCAGATGATCGGCACCCTCCAGGACGTCTTCGAGGGCCAGCTGCGCGCCCGCGCCCTCGGCATGTACGCCGTGACCGGCGGGCTCGCCTTCGCGCTCGGACCACCGGTCGGCGGCGCGGTGCTCGCTGCCGTCGGCCCCGAACACGGCTGGCGGCTGACCTTCCTGCTCAACGTGCCGTTCGGCCTCGCCACAGTCCTGCTCGCTGCGCGCCACCTGCCCCGGCCCCGGCCCAGCGCCCGCGGCGCCAACCTCGACCTCGTCGGGCTGCTGCTCGTCGGTGCGCTCACGCTCGCGCTGATGCTGCCGTTCGTCCAGCCGCCCGCGTGGACGGGGTGGCTCGCGTTCGCCGCCGTCGCCGTGCTCCTGCTCGGCGCCCTCGTGTGGTGGCAGCGCCGCTACGCCCGCTCCGGCGGCCACCCGCTGATCCACCCCGCGCTCACCCGCTCCGCACCGTACGCGCTCGGGACGGCCACGGCGATGGCCCAGTTCGGCTCCTCGCTCGCCGCCGGCCTCGTGCTCACGATGTTCCTCCAGGACGGCCTCGGGCTCTCCCCGATGGGCGCGGCCCTGGTGGCGCTGCCGTCGGCGGTCGCGATGGGCGTCGCGTCCGCGCTCGCGTGGCGGGTCGTGCAGCGCTTCGGCCGACGGACCATCACGGCGGGCATGACCGGCTCCGCACTCGCGATGCTGGCGAGCGGCCTGGTCGCGCACTGGGCCCCCGCCGCCGTCCTGCCCTGGCTGCTCGCCCTGCTCCAACTCCTCGGCGGCGCCTCGGTCGGCCTGATGGGCGCCACCAACCAGTCGTACGTCCTGCGCCACGCCCCGGCGGAGGCGGCCGGGGTCAGCGGCGCGATCCTGCAGATGGCCCAGCGGATCGCGGCGGCGGTGGGAGTCTCGGCCCTGTCGGGCGTCTACCTGCGAGCGACGGACG
>NZ_JBFBDY010000924.1:0-2075 GCF_040683475.1 Kitasatospora sp. NPDC093558
GGAAGGCGGGACCGGGAAAGCGCACCCCGGACACGGCGACGGCGCAGCGCGCCGGCCGGACCACCGGGGTGGCGACGGCCCGAGGATGCCGAACGCCCGAAAGCGGACGCAAGCCGCGACGCGCCCCGCCCACCGTCCGTCCGTCTCCCGTCCGTCTCCCGCCCGACCGCGGAGGTCAGTCGGGAGGCGGGCGAGCGGGGATGTCGATCTCCGCCGAGGCAATCCGGCCGGTCACCCACGTGGCAGTGGCGCCCGGCGCTCCCCGCGCGCCGGGCGCAGAGGCCTGCGCCCCGACCCGGAGATCATCTCAACTGGCTTGTGAGCACGACGTGTTGGTGAACCTGCTGGCCGGCCACAGGCCGCCGGCAGGATGACGGGGATGGGTTCCCGTCGGTGGGCGGCGCGGGCGGTGAGGCAGGCGGCCAGGGCAGGGCAGGGACGCAAACATGGCGCAGACGTGAACGAAGACTTCACCTCACCCCGCGACATCGCGGCACGCCTCGAGGAGCGGCGCGAGGGTGCGGGCCGGCGCGTCGGGGCGGACGGCGAGGAAGGTCGGCATCGTCGGGGCGCCCGGGCCGTCGAGCGGGCGGAAGACGGTGCGGATCGTCGGGAGCACCTCGGCCTGCGTCGCGTAGAACACCGTCCAGTGCGTGCCGCCCGCGCCGATCGCGGCCAGGGTGTCCTGGTCGGTGGTGAACGCCGGGCCGAGCACCGGCTCCGACCCGGCGGCGCGGCACGCGTCGAGGATCAGGTCGACGAGGTGCGGGTTGGCCTCGCGCGGGGCGATCCGCAGCGGCATCCCGGCCAGGTCGGCGAGGCCGACCGTTTCGCGCGCGGCGAGCGGGTGCCCGGCGGACAGTGCCACGACGAATCGTTCCTGCCATACCGGCAGCAGCTCCAGCCCCGGGCTGCGTGCGGTCCCGCGGACGAACGCGGCGTCGAGCTCGCCGTCGCGCACGCGCTGGAGCCGGTCCGCCGGTGCGGCGCTGACGAGTTCGACGGCGAGGCCCGGCGCCCGCCGGTCCAGCGCCGCCAGCAGGCGTTCGAGCCGGGCGCCGAGGCCGACGTTGGTGCCGATGCGCAGCGCGGCGACCCCGCCCGCGGCCTCCTCGCGGAACGCCGCGATCGCGTCCAGGGCGGCCTGTTCGGCGGCGACGACGGCGCGGGCCCGGTCGACGAAGACGCTTCCGGCCGGTGTGAGGGTCACGCTCCGGGTCGTGCGGTCGAACAGGTCGACGCCCAACTCCCGTTCCAGGCGCCGAATTTGCTGGCTCACGGCGGACTGCACGATGTGCATGCGCTCGGCGGCGCGGCCGAAGTGCAGTTCCTCGGCGACCGCGAGGAAGTACCGGACCTGACGCAGTTCCACCCGAGAGCCTCCCCCACCCGTTGCGGATTGATCACGATCGCCGAGATTGATCACGATCGCTGATGAGTGTAGGCGCGGAACGCTCCTTGGTCGCGGCCGGCCCGGCCGGTGTGATGGTCCTGCGCCACCGCACCGGCGGTGGACCGGACTTGAGGAGCACGTCATGTCGTTCGCGCGGATCAACGGGATCGAGCTGCACTACGAGGACCACGGCACCGGCCGCCCGCTGGTGTTCCTGCACGGCTGGGGCACCAGCGGGCGCGTCTGGGGCGCCCAGGTCGCCGGCCTGGCCGCGGACCACCGCACCGTCACCGTCGACTGGCGGGGCTGCGGCCGCTCGGACCACCCGGCCGAGGGCAACCACGTCGCCGGCAACGTCGCCGACGTGCTCGCCCTCGTCGACCACCTCGGTCTCGACCTGCCCGTGCTCGTGGGCAGTTCGATCGGCGCGACCTTCGCCCTGGAGGCCGCCCTGGCCGCGCCCGGGCGCATCGGCGGCGTCGTCTCGGTGGACGGCCCCGGCCACTGGCCCAGCCAGGGCATGGCCCCGCAGCTCAACGCCCTGATGGCCGGCCTCGCCGAGAGCCGCGCCGACACCGTCGCCGACTGGGTCTCCCACTGGTACGGGCCCGCGAGCGGCCAGGCCCTCGACGACTGGACGGCGCGCCAGCTCCTCGACTCGGGCGTCTTCATCGACGCCCTC
>NZ_JBFBDY010000925.1:0-2074 GCF_040683475.1 Kitasatospora sp. NPDC093558
CACGCCCACCCCCCCGCCCCCCGCAGCATGCCGCCCCGCCCGACTTCCTGCGCCGCAGCACCCCGGGATCCCCGGGATCCTCACGCGGCCATGCAGGCGCGCCATTGGCCCCGGGCGAAGGAGACGCCGCCGGACCAGTAGTTGACGTTCCAGGCCGCCTCGCACTGCTGCCGCCGAGTCGGCTGCCAGGGGCCGCTCGCCTCGGCCTGGGTCGCGGCGGTCAGGAGCAGCAGCGGGGAAAGGGTCGCGGCGAGGGCCGCGGCGGTGACGAATCGACGGATGCGCATGAGTGGTGAACCCTCCTGGCCTGGTCGGATGTTCGGCTTCGTGTACCGAATCGTCGCAGTGGCCGGCGCGGCGGCGACATCCCATCTTCCTGGGGGAGACGGGCGCGTCAGGCCGCCGATTCGAAGGCGAGGATCGTCCAGTGGACGCCCGGGCGGGCGTGGAGGTCCTGGCGGGTGATGCGGCCGATCGGGTGCAGGCCGCTGGTGGCGGCCTGGGCGACGGTCTCCTCGGGCGGGACGTCGAACATGCGGCGGCCGGGCGGCACCGGTCCGTGGCGCAGCGACAGGATCACCCGGCCGCCGGGGGCGAGAAGGCGGGCCAACGAGGCCATCGCGGGCGGGCGTTCGGCAGGGGCGAGGTGCATCCAGACGGCCGTCAGGAGGATGAGGTCGAAGGGCCCGGCACCGCGCAGGGAGGGCAGCTCCGGGAGCGCGTCGGAGACCCATGCGACACCGGAATCGCGGTGCAACTCCTCACCGATGAGCCGGAGTTCGGGCGTCGGCTCGGCGGCGACCACCGAGTGGCCGAGGGCGGCGAGCGCCGCCGCGTCGCGGCCGGTGCCGGCGCCGATGTCGAGGACGGCGGCGGGCGGCGGCGGGAAGAGGTGCAGCAGCTCGCGGTGCACCTCGGCGAAGGTGACGCTCTCGTACTGGACGGCCAGCGCGTGCGCCTCCGCACCGTAACCCGCCGTGCCCGCAGGCCCGTTCACAACGCCCCCCCCGCATGATCACCGCGTCGCCGGCCGCCGCCGCGTCCGCGAAGAAGTCCCGCAGCTCCCGCAGGTCGGCGACCACCTCGGCGGCGAGCGTCTCGGACCACGGGGTCACGAAGCCGAGCGCGACGACCGTCCGCGCGAGCAGTGCATCCTGCTGACGGACCAGCTCGCCGAGGGCCGAGCCCCGCAGGAACACCGAGGCGGCGGCGACCTGTTCGGGGCGCAGCACCTGTACGTCGGGCTCCCCGACCGGGCGCGGCGCGCCGCCGTGGAGGGGCAGGCGGGCGGCCGGGTCGGGGTGCAGGCCGTTCTCGGTGAGGGCGAGCGCCATCAGCCGCGCCGTGCGCCGCACGGCCAGGGCGAGCCCGGCGGCCGTCAGCTCGGCGAAGCCCGCGTCGTACCGGGAGGGGACGAGCGCGCCGAGTTCGGTCGGCGAGCTCGCGTCCACGGCCTGCCCGGGCAGGCGCCGCCAGAAGTGGTCGCTCACCCGGACAGCCTAGTGCCACGGCCCTGGGGCCGGATCATGCGGGAGGCACGGCCCGGTGCGGGTTCAGGCCTCGCCGGGGTGCCAGGCGGGCCATTCCCACGGGCGGTCGGCCCAGTGGACGCGCTGCGGGTCGTGGGGGTCGAGGTCGGGGAAGAGCTCGTGGATCCGGGGCTCGAACTCCTCCGGCGCCAGCGGTTCCCAGCCGTGGCCCTCGAAGTGGACCAGCCGGTAGCGGCTGTCGGTGCGGAACTCCGCGACATCGACCAGAGGGCCGGACGTGCTGTTGGTCTCCATGCCCCCAATATGTGGCGCGGCGGCAATCGGCGCCCGTCCGGAACCCTCTTCCGGGTCATGTCCTGGCTTCGGCGCGCCCGTTGGGCCCGGTGGCTCGTTGAGCACGAAGCACGCTACGAACCGGGGGGTACCGGACGGCAGGAGGACCTCGACATGACTGGGCAGCCCACCGGCGGGCAGTGGCAGTGGCCGCAGCAGGCCTGGCAGCCACCACCGGTCCCCGCGCCGCCGCCGACCGGGCCCGCCTACACGTCCGTCCCCCCGCCGCCACCCGACACCGCGCCGCTGCC
>NZ_JBFBDY010000926.1:0-2072 GCF_040683475.1 Kitasatospora sp. NPDC093558
CCCGACCATTCGGGGCGCGCCGCTTCGTTGTCCGGCGATCCTGAGGCTCAGTCCTCGGCGCTCGTCTCCCACTCTGCAGGCTCGCCGCCGAGCAGGCTGGCGACGTCCGTGGCGACCGCCGTGGCAGCCGTGGTCACGCGCCAGGTGACGAGCGACTCGGGCCGGTTGTCGATCATCGGGCCGGGGCGGAAGCGGCCGACGCAGTCGGCGTGATCGTTCTGCCGCTCCATCGGGCCAACCGCTTGTGTGCTCCCCGCCTTGGGAGAGACCTCTCGGTAGGCTCGGCGGCCTCGGGCGAAGCCGGGCCGCCGATGAATGACGTCAGTGCCAGCCGGTTCGGAATTCGATCCAGGTCCGACCGATCGCCGCCATATCGGCCTGGTAGCCGCGCAGGTAGGGCACCCTGGGTGGGCGGGGAGCCGGGAGCTGCGCTCCCCGTAGCCGGCTTGGGCGGCTGCGAAGGTGACCCCCCGTGAGGCCGGCGACGGGCCCTCAGCCCGCCGATGACGAGAGAGACGAGCCCCATCGTGTCGAGCGCACCCGTGATCCGCAGCGACATCCCCGGGTCCTTCGCCTGGGGCGTCTTCCACGAACGCCACCCCAAGCTCATTCAGCAGGTCCTCGACGCGCTCCCGTACGGCCCCGCCGAGCGGGATGCGGTCGAGAGGCTGCTCGTTGAGAGCACCACCGGCGTCCTGGAGCCGCTGGGCGCGGACGCTCCGGACGCCGCCCAGTGGTTGGAGTGGGGCGAGGGACTATGGGGCAGGCCCTGGGGCGAGGCGCCGTTCCTGTGGGCGGAGAGCTACTTCTACCGTCGACTGCTCGACGCCATCGGGTACTTCCGGCCCGGCGCGTGGCAGGGCATCGACCCGTTCGCGCCGTTCAAGAACGCCGAGCTGGCCGGGGCGGCGGTGGACGACGAGCTGGCCGCGCTGAGCAAGCTCGACGATCTTCCGGAGACTCGACGGGCCGAGGCGCTCCTGTCGTCCGCCCTGTGGGGAAACCGTGCGGACCTGAGCTTCCAGATCACCGCAGAGGCCGCCGGGACGGTTGCCTCCGACCTGGTTGCCGACGACAGCGCGACGCTCTGGGCCGAGCTGGAACGACCGAAGGGCGGGCGGGTCTGCGTCATCGCGGACAACGCCGGCCGGGAACTGCTGCCGGACCTCGTGCTGATCGACCACCTCCTGGCCGGCGGCCTCGCGGCGCAGGTCGTCCTGTACGTGAAGCCGCAGCCGTACTACGTCTCGGACGCGACGATGGCCGACGTCCTCGCCTCGGTCGAGCGTCTGCGCACCGCGCCCTCGCACGCCGCCGAAGCGGTCGGCGGGCGGCTGTGGCGGGCGATGAACAGCGGCGCGCTCGTGGTCCGCACGCATCCGTTCTTCTGCGCGCCACTGCCGTTCCGGGCCATGCCCGCCAGCCTCCGGGGCGAGCTCGCCGACGCGGCGATGACGATCCTCAAGGGCGATCTCAACTACCGCCGCCTCGTCGGCGACCAATTCTGGCCACCGACCACCCCGTTCACCGATACGGCGAAGCACTTCCCGTCGTCCGTCGCAGCTCTGCGGACGCTGAAATCCGACGTGATCGTCGGCATCGACGCCACCACCATCGCCCGACTCGACAGCACCGGTATGCCGTGGCGCACCAACGGCCGGCATGCCGTCGTGCAGGTCCATCTCCGCGACTAAACGACTGAGCTGGCGGGAGCGAACTGGGTTTCCCGCCACCATCCACCGGTGGTGTCAGGAACGCGATCGTTGCCCCAGCCGGTGCCGGCGCCTGCCGACGCGTTCTCCGTCGATTCGGTATCCAGTCACGACCTACGACCTCGGTCTTGCCGACGACCTGGGGAGACATTTGGGGACCCGACACCTACAAGCCCGACACATGGCTTGCCTATGGAGGGCCCGATGCAGGCCGCCCACCGCGGCGGAGCCACCACCGAGGGCGGCGAGGCCCCGAAGCGCCCGGCCGCGTCCGGCTCGACGCTGTGGTCCTTCGAGGTCGTCCAGTCGGCGGGCCCCAAGGCCTGAGTAGTCGTTGAACGAGCGGCGCGCCCCCCCCCA
>NZ_JBFBDY010000927.1:0-2072 GCF_040683475.1 Kitasatospora sp. NPDC093558
GTCCCGCGCGGCCGGGATCCGGAACTGCTCGGCACCGCGACCGCCGAGCGCCGCGCCGCCGTGCGCGACGCGCTGGCCCTGCCCGGGGACGTGCCCGTCGTGTTCGCCGCCGCCGGCCAGCACCACCGCAAGGGCCTGGACGTGCTGCTCGACGCCTGGCCGGCGATCCGGCGCGCCGAACCGGCGGCCGTCCTGCTGCTCGCGGGCGCCGAGGGCCCGGAGACGGCCCGGCTGCGCGCACTCGCCGACGCCGCCGGGAACGTCCGCCTCCTCGGGCCGCGCGAGGACGTCGCCGACCTGATGGCCGCCGCCGACGCAGTCGCCGTGCCCGCGCGGCGGGACGGCCAGGGCGGTGCGGCGATCGAGGCGATGGGCGTCGGGGTGCCGCTGGTCTGCGCGGACCTGCCCGGCCTGCGCGAGACGGTCGGCTCCGAGGACTACGCCCGGCTCGTCCCGCCGGAGCGGCCCGCCGACCTCGCGGCGGCGATCGCCGACACGCTCGCGGACCGGACGGCGGCCCGCGCGCGGGCGAAGGCGGCCCGGGCACGCTTCCTCACCTCGTTCACGCTGCATCAAGTGTCCGCCCAAATGGTCGAGTTCTACGAGCGGTCGCTGCGCGTGCGGCCGGCCTGAGGCCCGAGGGGAAGCGGGCGATCAGCCCCGAAGGGCGCCGGCCCGGCCGGATCGGCCCGTACGCGGAGCGCCCGCGCGTCACCTGCGTATGGTCCGCTCCCGCTCGGGGCCCGTTACGCGAATCGGGTGAACGCGGTTGGACCTCAGCCCTGACCGGTCGGCAGGATGTCCGGCCGGGGCGCCTCCGTGTACCCCATCTCCCCCTCCCCCGTACGGATTTGGAGTACCCGGTGTTCAAGGGATTCCGCAGCTTCCTGCTGCGCGGAAACGTGGTGGACCTCGCGGTCGGCATCGTGATCGGCGCGGCCTTCACCGCCGTCGTCACCGGGTTCGTCACCGCCTTCCTCACTCCGCTCATCGGGGTCGCGACCGGCGCCGTCGGCGACTTCACCCAGAAGACCTTCGACGTCGCGGGCACCCGCTTCCCGTACGGCGTCTTCGTCAATGCGCTCATCGGCTTCGTCCTGATCGCCGCCGTCATCTACTTCGCCGTGGTGGTGCCGGTCGGCAAGCTGCAGGAACGGTTCGAGTCGGACAAGCCGGCGCCGGCCGCCAAGGTCGACTGCCCGGAGTGCCTGAGCGCGATCCCGGCCGCGGCGCGGCGCTGCTCGTTCTGCACCTCCGAGGTGACCGGCCACCCCGGCCTCCCGGCGCAGACCCAGGCGCTGCAGTCGCACTGACGCAGGTCGCCCCGGCGGCGCCGACGCGGCCCGCCCACCGGCCCCGACCTCGCACAAGTCGGGCCGCACGGGCGGCCGGTCGGCCCGTGTGAGGGCTGACGGGGACTTTATCCCCGAAACATTCACGAGCCCCCGTCGTCCCGTCGGCGGGGGCTCGAACGCGCCCGCGCACGCCCCATCCGTAAAAGTTTCTCCGCCAGGTCCCCAAGCTGCCGCCGGCCAGTCACCCCAAGGCCGTGCACGCCATGCGTCCGGGTGCTGTTCGACCGTCGACGGGGCGTCGAGGTTGTCCGGAACTGAACGCCAGTATGTCCGTTCTTCCTACTTTCGAAACCTTTGTGCGAGCGAAGACTGTGTAAACACTCGAACTGCTCCCCCTCCCGCTCTCCTCAGCAGGCGCATTGTGGGCTTACCGTATGCCCCATGACCTCGCCCCGCTCCTACGACGGAGTCGGCTACCCCTCTCCGTCTTTCTCCTCCGGCACGCCGATTTACGACAGCCTTGTCGCCGAACGCGGTGTCCCGCAGATCGCCCCCATCAATGTGCCGGCCGCCCTGCCGCCGGCCCTGTCGTCCGGGTACGGATCAAGCCTCGCTCCGTCCTACGACAACCGGTACGGCGCCGGCTACGAGAGCGCCGCCGCCAACCTCCCCGCCCTCCCGCCGGCCCGCCCGGAACGCCCCAGATCGGAAGCGCGTCGGGGAGGGGAAGAGTGGGTGCACACGGGGGTAGATCACCGGGGTCGCCGGGGCAGTACA
>NZ_JBFBDY010000928.1:0-2070 GCF_040683475.1 Kitasatospora sp. NPDC093558
CTGGAACGCGGCCGACGCGCCGTCCGCCGGGTTCATGTCGGTGTCGATCGGCCCGGGGTGGACGACATTGACCGTGATCCCGCGCGGCCCCAGCTCGCGGGCCAGCGCCTTGGTCAGCCCGATCGTCGCGGCCTTGCTGGTCGCGTACAGCACGGCGCCGCCGAAGGCGACCCGCTTGGCGATGCAGCTGCCGATCGTGACGATCCGCCCGCCGTCGGCCAGCAGCGGCGCCGCCGCCTGGGCGAACAGGTACGGCGCCCGGACGTTGACCTCCAGCACGCGGTCGACGTCCGCCGCCGTAGTCTCCCCGATCGGCCCCATCGCCCCGACCCCGGCGTTGTTCACCAGGACGTCGAGCCGCCCGAACCGCTCGACGGCCGCCGCCACCACGGCCCGGACCTCCTGCGGGTCGGCGCAGTCCGCCCGGACCGCCCAGCCGCGCCGGCCCATCGCGGTGATCTTCGCCGCGACGGCCTCGGCCCGCTCGGCGCTCCCCTGGTAGGTAAGGACGACGTCCGCGCCGTCCTCGGCCAGCCGCAGCGCGATCGCCGCCCCGATCCCCCGGCTCCCGCCGGTCACCAGCGCCACCTTGCCGTCGAGCTCCATCGCACCGTTCATCGCCGTCTCCCAAGTCATACGTGTTGAAAGCCCGTTGTCAGGCATGACTCGATCCTCGGCGGCGCGGCCGCAAACCTCCGGCGGTATTCGGACGTTGCATTGAAGGTTCAACAGTGTGCGCGGTAGTGCGACGCCACCGCCGGCTGCCCCGTGTAGTTCGGCCCGGCCTCCAGCACCAGCAGGTGCCGCCGCGCCCGGTACTCGAACCCGGCCGCCCGCAGCGCCGCCACCACCGCCCGCGCCGCACTCGATCCGTCCGCCCACCGCACCGATTCCGGATCGAAGTGTGCGGTGAACCGTCCATCCGGCACGAGCCATCCGGCAGCCCGGGTGATGACGCCGAGCTGGTCACCCAGGTAGTGGAGGCCGTGCACACAGGTGATCAGGTCGTACGACCGGCGCGGGGCCCAGTCCGCGAGCGCTGCCGTGACCAACCGCAACCCCGGCAGTGCATCGGCATCGGGCGGGGGCGCGAGTGGGCCAACCAGATCGACGCCGGTCAGGACCGCCCCCGCCGGGAGCCGACGCGCCGCCTCGACCATCGCGCGCCCTTCGCCGCTGCACAGATCCAGCCACGCCGGAGCGGCCCCGCCGCACCCGAGGAGATACTGCGCGGGGTCGAACCCCAGTTCCCGCGCATAGCTGTTCACGCCGCTGAGCCCGCGCTCGCGGTTCATCGTGTTGTTGGCCACCACGGACGAGCCCACGAGCTCGGCGTCGGTTATCAGTCGCACCATCGGCCGACCCTATCGGCACGCGGCCCGACACGCGGCGCGACCAGATACGATGCCCCGGCCGCCGGCCATCCGCACGGGCCCGACACGCCGGACGGCCTCCCACGACCCCGCAGGACGCCGTGCGGCCCCGCCGTGGACCCGGGACACCGGCCCCGCCCCCACAACGCGCGGAGCGGCCATCCCCGGGTCTCGGGATGGCCGCTCGGTGTGCGGTCGAACAGTGGCGACGAGGCGTCAGACGGTGAGGTCCTGCCCCGGGAAGATCAGGTCCGGGTCGTCGCCGATGGTGCGGAGGTTCTTGCCGTACAGGGTGTCGGTGTCGGTGCCGAACTTGGCGGCGATCTCGCTCAGCGTGTCACCGCTCTTCACGGTGTAGCTGCCGCCGGCGCCGTTCCTCTCGGTGGACGGAGCCTTCTCGGTGGACGGAGCCTTCTCGGTGGACGGAGCCTTCTCGGTGGACGGAGCCGGCTTCGCGGGCTTCGCCGGCTGGGCCGGCGCCTGCTGGGCCTGCGGCTGCGTCCGCGGCGTGGACCTGGTCGCGGGCTTGCCGCCCTGGCTGGTGTTCTGCTCGGTGTCCTGGCTGCTGTCCTGACTGCTGTCCTGCTTCGCGCCCTGCTTCGCCGCCGGCTTCGACGGCTTCGCGGCCGGCTTGGCCGCGGGCTTGGCGGGCTTGGCGGGCTTGGCCGGGGCGTCGTCCGCGGAGTCCGCGACCTCC
>NZ_JBFBDY010000929.1:0-2059 GCF_040683475.1 Kitasatospora sp. NPDC093558
CGCTTCCGCGCCGGTGGAAAGTCCGACGCCGCCCAGCAGCGCGGTGACCACGGTCAGAATGAGCGGGATCCGGGCAACCGGAATTCTCCCTCTCACTTTGCTCATTGCTGTCCCCCCTGATTCAGGTGAATTTTACCGGCTCCTCACCCGGGCACCCCCCGGTGAAACTGGTGAAGACATGGCAAGGCACGGCGATGAAGCCCCGGCATTTCGCCGATTCTCGTGCCGACCCGAAGGAGTGTCAACAGGCTGCGATGGTCTGGACCATCCATTTCCACGACGCCGAACCAGGACTCCCGGTTGACATCGAAATCAGCCAATCATCCACCCTTCGCCCGCCACGATGAAATGATCACCGGCGGGCCGACTGCCAAGGCAGGCACGGCCAACGGCCGCTCTCCGGAATTTCATGTTCCAGTTCAAGGCGTTTGACGAACGGGCGTTAAAGGATGCTTGTCATCTGATAGCCTCCGAGCGCACGCCTCGGACCGACAGGCGGGCTGAAATCCGGGGGGATCTCATGTACGGAAAACCCGTTCTGGGGATAGTCCTGCCCTTGGCCGGACTGATGGCGGCCCCAGAAGTTCTGCCGGGCATACCCTTCGCCAGGGGACTGCAGGAAGCGGCCGGTGCCGGATTCCTGCTCTACTGTTCGATCGCCACCATTCTCCTTCTGACCAAATTCTGGTTCGCTCTCCGAAACTCCGGTGATCGCCGGTGATCACCGAGGTCCTGCTCTGGTCGAGCGTCGCCATCATCGCGATGGCGGGCTGCTACAACGCCACCCTCTTCGTCCTGTCCAGGCGCCGGGTCCGCACCGACCACGGTCCGCACGCCGAGCGCCTGTACGTCTTCCTCCTCGCCTGCCTCAACGAGGAGAAGGTCCTCGCCGAGAGCCTGGCGCGGATCACCTCGCTGCCGGCCGGGAACTTCATGGCCCTGGTCATCGACGACGCGTCCGACGACCGCACCGCCGAGATCGCGCGCGCCGCCGACCCCGAGCGGGTCAAGCTGCTCCAGCGGCACCTGCCGGACGCCCGCAAGGGCAAGGGCGCCGCCCTCAACGCCGGCATCCGCCACCTGCGGGAGTCCGGCATCCTGGACGGCCGCGACCCGAGCGAGGTCATCGTCTGCGTCGTGGACGCCGACGGACGCCTGGACCCGCACGTCGTCCAGGCCGTCGACCCCTACTTCGACGACCCGCGCACCGGGGCCACCCAGATCGGCGTGCGCATGTACAACCGTCAGCAGGGCCTGCTCGCCCGCCTCCAGGACATGGAGTTCGTCATCTACGGCGACATCTTCCAGTCCGCCCGCCGCTACTTCGGCAGCGTCGGCATGGGCGGCAACGGGCAGTTCATGCGGCTCTCCGCACTGGACACCCTCGGCGGCGAGGACGGCAAGGGGCCGTGGAGCGACTCCCTGACCGAGGACCTCGACCTCGGGGTGCGCCTCATCGCCCGCGGCTGGACCAATCACCACTGCACCACCGCCGCCGTCTCCCAGCAGGCCGTCCTCGACGTGCGGCGGCTGGTGCGCCAGCGCTCCCGCTGGTTCCAGGGCCACCTGCAGTCGGCCCGGCTGGTCCCGCTGATCCTTCGCGACGTGCCCACGAAGCCCGCGATCGACCTGCTGTACCACCTCTCCAGCCCCGTGCTGATCCTGCTCACCTCGCTGCTGCCGCTGTCCTTCGCCATCGCCACGGGCGGCGTCGTGCTCGGCTCCGTCGAGGCCGGGCACCCGCTGGTGTCGCCCATGTGGATCATCGGCCCGTACGTCCTGTCCTTCACCGCGGCGTACGCCTACGGCTGGGTCTACTTCCGGCGCGAGCGCGGGCTGGGTCTCGTGCGCGCCGTCCTGCTCTCCCACGTCTTCGTCATCTACGGCTACATCTGGTTCGCCGCCGGATGGTGGGGGCTGTGGCGCATGCTCACCGGCAAGCAGACCTGGCTCAAGACCGCGCGCACCTGACGCGCGCCCACCCTTCCCCGCACGTGTGTGCCGAGCAGTGCACACACGTGCGGTCACTCATCCCGTGTACGTGTGGCACCGCCCTCCC
>NZ_JBFBDY010000930.1:0-2047 GCF_040683475.1 Kitasatospora sp. NPDC093558
GTGGTCGTCGACCGCAACCTGGTGACGGGCCAGAACCCGGCGTCGTCGGCGGGGGCGGCGGCGGAGCTGCTGCGCCTGCTGGGCTGAACCGGCCGGTTGTCTACGGGAATCGCGGTACCGGCGGCGCCCGCCCCACAGCGGTCGGGCGCCGCCGGCCCGCTCCCGCCACCGTATCGAGCCTTTACGGACGGATGGGCAACCGACCCGCCGCCTACGGCGATTACCGGATGTCGCGGACGAAGACGATGGCGTCCGCCTGCCCGGTGGTGGCCGGGTCGAGGGCGGCGTAGGTGTGGTCGGCCGGGATGCGGTGCGTCAGCTTCCTTGTGGAGGCGGCGAGTTGGGTCGGGTCGATGACGGACCGGTCGTCCGGGAGCGTCGACAGGAGCCCTTCGAGGGTGTCGGCCGGCGGGACGTCGGAGCCGCGGCTGCCGAAGGTGGTGGCCACGTAGGCGTACCGGTCGCCGAGGCGGGTGCCGGCGATGGCTCCCGCGCTCCACCACCGGGCGATCCGGCCGGCGAACCGCATGCTGCTCTCCTCCCGCTGGAGGTGCGCGTTGTGGGCGAAGGCGAGGGTCGGGCCGCGGTGCTCCTCGCGGCGGACGACGGCGTCGAGGTTGTCGGCCATCATCGCGTCCCGCTGGGAGAGGAGCTTGGCGATGCGGTCGGGGCCGGTGTCGGCCATGGCGGCGTGGTAGCGCAGGAGCCCGGTAGCGGTGCGGGCGTGCAACTCGGCGCGCCAGAAGGCGTCGGGGGAGGCCGCGGCCGTGAGGTGAGGAGCGTGTGCGGTGAGGAGAGCGCCCAAGTCGTCCGCCAGCACGCGCAGTTCGCGGGCCTCGGGGGTACGGCCGACGGACTTGGCCGGGTCGTACATGATGGCCTCGTCCGTCCATCGGGCGTCGTCGTCCAGGAGTTCGTCGAGCGTCGCGCGGTCGTACGGCGGGTCGAGGTGGGCGGCGAGGTAGCTGTGCAGGGCGACCAGGGACGGGCGTGGGCTCGCGGCGCCGGTGATCTCCAGCGGGCCGTCGAAGCCGTAGAAGCGGAGCTGCTCCTCGCGTGGGTGCTGCTGATTGAACTCGTATATCCAGCGCAGGAGTTCGCGGTTGGCGGGCAAGGCGCCGAAGCCGTGGCTGAAGCCGTGCGCGAGGGCGTCGTCGAGCGTACCGACGCTGTCGGTGACGTACGCGTCGGTGGCCAGACCGGCGAGGCAGTCGCTCTCGATCGCGATCGAGCGGTAGCCCTCGTGCTCGACGAGGTGGCGGAACAGCTCGTTGCGCAGCTCGGGGAAGGCCTCGACGCCGTGCGTGGGCTCGCCGAGGCCGAGGAGGCGGGTGGCGGGGGACAGGAGCGCGGTGAGGGCGTGGCCGGAGAAGGGACGGGCCGCGTCCCGGATCGATGCGGTCATGACTTCAACCGTATCGTTGAAGCCTCCGTGTAGACTTTGGTGCCATTTTGCCCGGCGAGATGGGAGTGAAGTCTCAAAATGAAGCTGCGGCCCGTCGATCTGGCGCGCGAGCACGGACTGTCCACGCAGGCGGTGCGCAACTACGAGGAGGCGGGCTACCTGCCCCCGGCCGAGCGCACGCCGAGCGGCTACCGCGTCTACGGCCCGCGCCACGCGGCGGCGCTCCGGGCGTTCCTGGCGCTGCTGCCCGGGCACGGCCACGCGACGGCGGGGGCCGTCATGCGGGCCGTGCACGCCGGCGAGGTCGACGAGGCGCTGCGACTGATCGACGCGAGCCACGAGCAACTGGCCGGTGACCGCGCCACGTTGGACGCAGTGGAGGAGGCGCTGCAGGAACTCGTCCCGCCGTCGGACCTTCCACCGGCACCCGAAGGCGGCGGTACGTTCATCGGCCCGCTCGCCCACCGCCTCGGCCTACGCCCGGCGACCCTGCGCACGTGGGAACGCGCGGGCCTGGTCGTGCCCCGGCGCGACCCGCACACCGGCTACCGCGTCTACGCCCCCGCCGACGTCCGCGACGCGCTGCTCGCCCACCAGCTGCGCCGCGGCGGGCACGGCCTGGAGCGCATCGCCCACGTGCTG
>NZ_JBFBDY010000931.1:0-2042 GCF_040683475.1 Kitasatospora sp. NPDC093558
GGTCTACCGGGAGACGACCTCGCACGAGGAGGCGGGCGCGGCGGAGACCGGGCCGCGGGTGTTCGCGGCGGTGGCCGTCGGCTTCGAGGCGGGCCCGGACGGGCGGCTCGCGGCGGTGCGCTTCGCCGAGGCGCAGCCGCCGGAGCGCAGCCCGCGGCCGGGCACCGAGCGGAGCCTGCCGGCCGAACTGGCGCTGCTCGCGCTGGGCTTCGCCGGGCCCGAGCCGGACCAGGAGCTGATTCCCCAACTCGGGCTCGCCACCGGCCAGGACGGCGCGCTGACCCGGGACGACGGCTTCGCGACGGGCACGGACGGTGTGTTCGTCGCGGGGGACGCCGGGCGCGGGCAGTCGCTGATCGTGTGGGCGGTCGCGGAGGGGCGTGCGGTGGCCGCGGCGGTGGACCGCTACCTGCGGGGCTTCACCGAGCTTCCGGCGCCGATCCTCGCGTCGGCGCGGGCGTTGACGCTGTGAGCGTTGTGGGGGTCGTGAAGGTTGCGAGGGTTGTGTGGGTGGTGAGGACCGTGAGGGGGGACGTGGCGGCGTCCCCCCTCACGGTCGGGTGACCGTCCGTCAGCCGAGGCCGAGCACCGACAGGGCGGTGGTCCAGTCGGTGACTATCGCCTGCTGGGCGGGGACGAGGTTCACCTGGTGGTTGCAGACGGCCTTGTAGAGCTTGTACTCGACGGTGTCCTTGTCGGCCGCGGTCCAGCCGCCGGTGCCGGTCGCGTAGTGCGGCTGCGGCCACAGGTTGTTCGGGTCGGTCGGGTGGCCGCCGAGGGAGAGGGGGATGAAGTGGTCCTCCTCGTAGTCGGACGGGTCGGTGTCGCTGTAGCCGTACGCCGCGATCTGCTGGATCTTCAGCTTGGTGGTGTAGCTGGACGGCGGGCGGATCGAGCTGCTGTAGCCCGGCACGCAGATGGTGTCGTCGATGGTGGCCTGGGTGACGTCCGGGTTGGTGGCGCCCGGGGTGCAGGCCGGGTCGGGCAGCGGGAGGTAGGCCTGCGAGCAGGTCTGGTCGAGCGGTGCGGCGGCACGCTGCTGGGTGGGGGCGGCGGCGTGGGCGGAGCCGGCGGTGGCGAAGGCACCGACGGTGAGCACGATGGCGGCCACGGTGGGGGCGAGGCGCTGGGAACGAAGCATGTGGGGAGCTTCCTGAGTGGGGCTCGGCTCTCTTCGCCGAGCAGTGTGTCCATGTCACCACCGGGCGGTCTATGCGGGTAGACCGTGAACAGTGAACTGTTGACAAAGGGTCAGTCAACAGAATCGCGCGAACTATTCGCTTGACGTGAACAGGACTGGCCTGCTGCGCAGTTGAGGGCGCAACAGGCCAGTGCTGGACGATCCCGAGGATGCTCAGAGGATGGTCAGAAGCCGTACTTGCGGACGGACGACCTGCCGCTCAAGAGCGCCGTGTACTACTACTTCGGGGCATGGCGCGACGACGGGACCGCCGAGACCATCCACGACCTGCTGCGCTGGCAGGTCCGCGAAAGCCGCAGGCGACACGAGGACCCCACCGCGGTCGTCCTGGACTCTCAGACCGTGCGGGCCTCGACGAACGCGCCGAAGGACACGACCGGGCTGGATCCGGGCAAGAGGAGTCCGGGGCGCAAGCGGGGCATCGCCACCGACGTGCTCGGCCTGGTCATCGCCGTCGTCGTGGTCGCATCCGGTGTCCACGACAACGCGATCGGCATCGCGCTGCTGGACAAGGTCGTACGCGCCGCGCCCACCGTGACCAAGGCATGGACGGACGCCGGGTTCAAGAACGCGGTCGTCGAGCATGGCGCCCGCCTCGGCATCGACGTGGAGATCGTCCAACGTGAGCCCGGCGCGCGAGGGTTCACACCGGAGCCCAAGCGGTGGGTGGTCGAGCAGACCCTGGGCACTCTCATGCTCCACCGCCGGCTCGCGCGCGACTACGAGGCGAAGCCGGCCAGCTCGGTGGCGGTGATCCACTGGTCCATGACCGACGTGATGCTCCGCCGCCTCACCCGCGCCGCCACCCCGACCTGGCGTGACCCGCCACCCTGGCGTCCAG
>NZ_JBFBDY010000932.1:0-2042 GCF_040683475.1 Kitasatospora sp. NPDC093558
GTGGAGCGAGCCCCCGGCAGCCGTCCAGACGGTCAACTCCCCAGCGGCGTCGACGCCGCCCGCGAGGCCGGTGACTCCGCGCGCGGCCTCCCACCAGCCGGTCGTGGTGCCGACCCACATCGTGCCGCCGCCGTCCTCCGCGCAGAGCACGAGCTCGCCGCGGGGCCCGGCCCGTCCGCACACCAACTCCCGTACCGCGCTGGGCCCCTGTCGAGGAGGCCACTCGTCGGCGCCGGCCAGGACGACACCCCCGTCCGCCGCCGCGGCGACCAGCGGCCGATCGCCGGGCAGCACCGCCAGCCCGGTCGACCTGGGCAACGGCCGGTGCGCGCGCAGGAGTTCGCGTCCGCGGGCGGCCCAGGGGCCGAGTGGGGCGGGCCGCCGGTCGGGGTCGCGGGCGAGTGGTTCGCAGGCCCACTGGGCGAGTTCCTCGCCGTAGCCGGCGGCGAGGAGTTCGGTGCGGGCCTGTTCGACGGCCAACCGGTGGTCGAGGCGGCCGTGTTCGGGTAGCAGGAGGGCGCGGGCGAGGGTGCCGACGGCGAACAGGTCCTTGGCGGTGGTGGGGAAGCCGCCGACCTGTTCGGCCTCGGGCGGCACGTGCCCGGGGGTGAACACGGCGACGGTGAGGGTGTGGTCGAGCGGGGCGAGGAATGTGAGGTCGATGAGCTTGACCTGGCCGCCCGCGTCGACGAGGACGTTGGCGGGGGAGATGTCGCGGTGCACCCAGCGCTTGCGGTGGAGTTCGTCGACGATGCGGCACAGCCGCGCGAGCACCTCGGCCGCCGCCGCGGGCCCGGCGCGGTTGGCGCGGGCCCAGGTGTGCAGCGGGACGCCGTCGACCCACGGGGAGATCTGGTAGCCGAGGAGCCCGCCGGTGGGCGCGGCGCCGGGCCGGTGCGGGGAGGGGCCGAGGAGGAAGCTCGGCACGACGAGGTCGGTGACGCCGAGGCGGTGGGCGTTGTGCGAGACGTCGTCCCAGCGGCCGAGCCAGCGGCGGACCTCGGACGGGTCCCGTTCGAGCATGATCTTCGCGGCGACGAGCTCCTTGCGCCCGTTGTGGCCGGTGCGAACGGCCCGCCACACCTCGGCCTCGCCGCCCCGGTGGTGGAATTCGAGGAGCTCGTACTGCTCGGGGTCGAACTCCGGCCCGAACCGGAGCCCGGGCACCCAACGCGACTCGGACACGCCCACCCCCGTCTGCCGTCTGACACCGGGCCGTCGACGCGGTCCGGCTGTTCGCGGTGCCCAGGATAGTGCTCGTTCCTGTTCCTCGTTCCTGTTCGGCGGCCCCGCCGAGGGCCTATCCTGATGGTCGCCGAGCAACATCATGAAATAGCGTCAACTCATGATCGAACATGCTGACTTGATCATGGCGGGGGCGGTTCGGGAGCACAGGGGGACGGTGCATGGCGCAGCTCGCGGTGGTGCTGATCGTGGTGGCACTGGCCGCTGTGGCGGGCGTCCTGGTGGTCCGCCGCAGGCGGGCGCTCGACCCGCAGGCGGTCGCGAAGGCCCTGGCCGGGGCGGCCGAGCTGCTCGCGGCGGGCAAGGCGCAGCAGGCCCGGCGCCGGTACGGGAAGCTGGCCGGCCGGCTCGCCGCGGCCGGCGGGGGCCCTGGGGTGCTCGCGGCCGGCGGGGGGCTCGCCGAGCAGCGCGGCCTCGCCCTGCTCGGCCAGGCCGAGGCCACCCTCGCCACCGGTGACCCGCAGGCCGCCCTCGCGCTGCACCACGAAGCCTTCCCGCTGCTCGCCGACCCGGCCCGGCAGCTGCCCCGGTGGAGCCTGCAGCGCCTCGCCGAGGAACGGATGGCCGTCCCGGCCGGTCCCCTCGCGCCGGTGCTCGCCTTCCTCCGGGCGACGGCCGGCGGCGCCGAGCCGGGCGCCGAGGCCGACTCGGCGGCCCGCGCCCTGGACTGGCTCCAGCGCCTGTGCCACGACGGCCCGCCCGAGCAGCGCGACACCGCGACCGCGGAGGCCCTCGCCGCCCTGCCGGGCCGGGACTGGCCGGTGCTGGCCAGGGCGGCCGTCCTGCGCGGCACCGAC
>NZ_JBFBDY010000933.1:0-2041 GCF_040683475.1 Kitasatospora sp. NPDC093558
CGAAGCGCACGCTGCTGGACGGCATCCGCGCCTGAGCGCCCGCATTCCCGGTGGCCCCGCCCGGGGGCGGGGCCACCGGCGCGCGTCAGTAGGACTGCAGCTCGATCAGGTGCCCGTCCGGGTCCCGCAGATGGGCGCTGCGCAGGCCCGGGCCCCACTCCGGGCGGTCGGTGGCGGGCACGGCGAGGGTGCCGCCATGGGCGAGGCAGAGGGCGAGCGCCTTGTCGACGTCGTCGACGCGGAAGACCAGCATCGCGGAGTCCTGGGCGGCGGCCCGGACGGGCAGGTCCGCGGTGCCGAGGGTGGCGGCCATGGCGCTGCGGTCGTAGAGCACGAGGACGGCCTGGTCGTCGACGTCCCAGTTGGCGTACGGGCCTTCGGGCGCGCCCTTGACCAGCGCGGCGTCGGTGAGGGGCGGGAGAACGGCGCTGTAGAAGCCGTAGCACTCGGCGAAGCGCGTGACGAGCAGGCGGGGGTACACGGCGTCCATGGACAGGGCTCCTGGGCGTGACTCGAACCTATTAGTAGGCCCCAATATTAGTAGGTGCTGACCCACTATAGGAAGAACCCTAGAATCCAGCCATGACCTCTCCCGCCGCCTCACCCGCCTCCCCTTCGGGCGGCATGCCGCCGACCCTGCTGGACCTCAGCACCTACCTCCTCTCCCGGATCGGCCGCACCGCGCGGACCCGCCTCGCCGAGCGGCTGGCCGGGCGCGGACTGCGGCTGTGGGACATGGCCGTGCTGGCCGCCCTCGCCGATTTCGGCCCGCACGCCCAGCGGGAGCTCTGCGAACGCCTCGCCCTGGACCCGAGCGACCTCGCCAAGGTCGCCGACCGGTTGGCCGCCGGCGGCTACGTCGAACGGGCCCGGGACAGCGCGGACCGGCGGCGCGTGTCGGTGTCCGTGACGGACGCGGGGCGGGCGCTGCTCGCCGAACTCGACACCGAGGCGCGGTCGGTGCAGGACGAGGTCCTCGCGCCGCTGGACGCGCAGGAGCGGGAGGTACTGCAAGCGCTGCTGCTACGCGTCCACGGCGGGCTGACGGCGGGGCGGTTGGGCCTGTGAGCCGTCAGGGTCCGTCCGCGATCAGCGGCTGTTCCGGGGTGCGGATGCACGGAAGAGCGCCCGGCGGTAGGTGTGCTGGGTGGCCTATCGGGTGCCCCGGAGGCAGAGCGGGCACGAGCCCGGGTGATCATGGAGTTCTCTGTGCTCCGTGATCACCGGGGGCTCGTGCCTGTCCTGCCGTCATGCCTGCTCGAACCGCTACGAGTGTGTCGCGGGCCCGGCTGCTTCGCCTACTGGTGGGTGTTCTTGACTGTGGGCTGCGTCTTCTGGTTGTAGATCTCCTTGCCGTCGGCGTTGTAGGCGTGGACGTAGGGGGTCGGGGGGAGGGGCTTCGCGTTGGGGCCGGTGGAGATGGCCGCGGTGTAGACGAACGCGCCGCCCGCCATCTCGGCCGGGTACTGCGTGGAGTCGTCGCCGTAGCTGATGGTGATCTTGGCGACCTCGGGTGTGTAGTGCCCGGCGCCCAGCGAGAGGGTCTGGCCGGCACCGGCCGGCGCGCTGAAGCTGTCGAAGAACTCGATCAGGTGACCGGTGCCCCACAGCCGGTCGTTGATGAACGTCGCGGGGACGGACATGCTGTTGCCCTTGTGGCCCTTCGACTCGCACTGCACGTACTGGCCGGCGGAGTCGACCGCGATGACCACGCCGTCGGTGTCCGCCGAGGCGACGGGAGCGCGGACGGCGAGCACCGCGTGGTACCGCGACGCGTCGGAACCCAGGCAGGAGGCCAGGATCTCGGCGACAGTCCCGGCGTCGATCGGGGCCGTCCTCGTGCTGCTGACCGTGAAAGCGGCCGAGGGGCGGGGGGAAGGCGAAGTGGTAGGGGAAGGGGAAGCCGACACAGGGGAGGCGCCTGTGGTGGCTGCTCCGTGTTGTGGTCCCGGTGAGTGCAGCACGGACGGGAGGGCCAGGCACAGGGCTGCCGCGGCGCAGGCCGCGGTCACGCCCAGGGCGTGGCGGCGGTGGCGGCGCC
>NZ_JBFBDY010000934.1:0-2040 GCF_040683475.1 Kitasatospora sp. NPDC093558
GCCTGTCGGCGACCCACCCGCCGGAGGCCACCCCGCCCGTAACGCCGACGGCCCGGCTCCCCGCAGCTGGTGCGGGGAGCCGGGCCGTGGCGTTGCTCAGCCGTGCGGCTGGTGCGTCCTACCGGTTACCGGTGGCTACCGGGTTCAGGCGGCGCTGCCACCGTGGCGGCCACGGCGACGCAGGAAGAACACCGCGGCACCACCGGCGATGACCAGGGCGCCGGCGACACCGGCCAGGATCGGGGTGTTGCTGCTGGCACCGGTCTGGGCCAGACCACCGGTGCCCGGGGCCGAGCTGGTGGCGACCGGGGCCGGGTGGGCGGCGGTGCTCACCGAGGCGGACGGGGTGCCCGACGGGGTGGCGCCCGGGGTGGTCGGCTTCGGGGTCACCGACGGGGTGGACGGGCTGGTGCTCGGGGTCACCGGGGTGCCGGTGCCCTTGCAGTCCAGGATGCCCTTGAAGTTGTTGGTGTAGCCGTTCGGGCCGGTGACGGTGATGTCGTAGGCGGCCTTGTTGTTGACCGGGACGACCAGGCTCTCGGTCTTGCCGGGCTGGACGACCAGGTCCTTGCCCACCGGCTTCACGTTGACGGTGCCGGCCTCGTCACCGCCGTTGGCGACGGTCACCCGCACGCCGTTGCTGTCGCACTCGACCTGGGCGATGCTGTCGAGCAGCGCGCCCTTGCCCTGCTTCCAGGTGGCCTTGGCGGTGGCGCTGACGCTCAGCTTGCTGGAGCCGGCCAGGATCATGGTCTGGCTGTGCTTCTCGGGGGTGTAGCCCTCGCTGAGGAAGACGCGGCCGCTGGGCACGACCGTCTCGGCCGAGGCGGTGAGGGTGGCCCCACCGTCCGGGGTGCCGGCCGGGACGTCCAGGAAGAGCTGGGTGTCCTTGGCGATCGGGCCGTTGAGGGCGCCGTTGACCTGCTTGCCGTCCTTGTCGAGGACCTTGATCTTGTCGGCGGCCGAACCGGCCACCGCCAGCTTCACCTGGGCGGCGCTGGAGTTGAGCGTGAACGGGCCGACCTTGCCGCCCGACTTCCCGGAGGCCGACTCCGGGGCGAGGGTCAGCGAGGGCTTCGGCTCGGCCGCGACGCCCTTGTTCTTGTCGCCGATCAGGTAGTCGCGCAGCTGCTTGGCCTTGGCGTCCTGCGGGGTGGCGTTCTTGCCGTCCGAGAACTTCCAGATCGCGGCCTGGGTGCCGGCGGCGGCGTCCTCGGGGGACAGCACGCCGTCGATGATGCCGGCGTCCTTGGACAGCTTGGTGAGGTCGGTGACCTGCGGGTAGGAGTTCTCCAGGATCCAGCGGATCTTGGAGGCGTCCTCCGCCTTCTCCTTGCGGCCGAGCGAGCTCGACTTCCAGTCCGACTCCTGGTACTGCGCCCCGCTGTCGAGGTAGACGGGGTTGCCGAAGTCGATGCAGTAGGTCTGGAGCTCACCGCTGGCCGTCCTGAGCGTGAACAGACCGCCCTTGACGCTGTCGCCGCCCTCGATGTCGATCTGCTCGCCGAGCATCGTGTCCTGGACGATGGCGGTCACGCCCGCGCCGGGTGCGGCCGCAGCCGCCGCACCGGCCGCGAACAGACCTCCGCCCAGCGCGAGGCTGGTCGTGAGCATGACAGTAGCTATGCGGGGAAGACTCCGCCCCTGCATCTGAACCATCTGGTTTCCCTCCGGGCCGGGCCGTGCCGATGGGCAGCCCGCCGACTTGCCTTGCCGCGAGCGCCCCCTGTGGCGCCTCTGCGGGGTTATGAACCAGATGAATCCTATTGAGCCCCGGAGATCCGCAAACCACCATGCGAAATCAGGACAGTTCCGTATCTGTATCGTTATCAATCCTCCCAGTTTCCACACAAGCTGACGATCTGCCAGAAACTCTCCGCGACTTTCTGTTATCGGGACGGGATTGCGCGTGCGGGCGCAACAACCGCCTCGATCTACATATTTGTCGACAGTTTTGGTCGACTCCGAGTCAGATCAGCGCGGACGGTGACCCGGCCGCCGGTGACGAGCGCGGCGGCGAAGAACGGCGCGGCGTTGGAC
>NZ_JBFBDY010000935.1:0-2040 GCF_040683475.1 Kitasatospora sp. NPDC093558
CCGCGCTCCGCAGGGCCCGAAACCCCAACTCCCGGGTCGCCAGGCCGTACGGCGAGCACGGCTTCGACGCCACCTGGGGAGACTGGAGCACCCAGATCGCCCGCCACGTGCTCGACCGGTTCCTCACGGAGCACTTCCCGAACTCCCCGGCCTGATCCCGCGGCCTGGACCGGACGGCCGATCAACTGCCGACTCGCCCGGCCGTGACGGCCAGGGCTCGACCGTCCCGCCCCACGGAGGTGGCAGCGCTACGAGAGCCTCGACCCCAGCCCCTCGCCCGCCGTTCCGAACCCCGTTGATGTCACCCGCCTGCGCAACGTCGCCGGGCCCGGCAGAGTCCAAGGGAGAAGTCTGGGACGAGACGCGGCGGAGGGTTGTGAACGGGCAGCCGACTCCACGCGCCGACGTCGACAGCCGTAGCGCGCTGGTCTGGAGCGTGGACCATGGCGGGGAGGACATCACCACCGAGATGCGAGCGGTGATCGCGGGCCCACTGGCCAAGGCACTGAGCCCGCCGCCGTTGTCGGCCTTGTACCACCTCACCGACACCGACGCGACCGGAGCGAGCCTCATCCGCACGCTCGCTGCCAACCGTCCGGCTCTGGTGGCCACGTCGAGCCACGGTTGCACCCTGCGGCCTCGGTGCGGCGGTGCTCACGGGTGGGCGAAGAGCGTGCTGGCGAGGGCGACATGAACGGCGGTGCCGCCCAGGATGCTCAGGACGGCGTTGCGCCGCCACAGGTGCAGGCCGAGGGTGGCGGCCAGGGCGAGGACGGTGGGGGCGGTCCGCAGCGGGCTGGTGAGGGGGAGGTCGCGCAGGGCGTAGACGGTGAGGATCACCATCACGCCGACCGGCATCCGCTCGCTCAGGTGGTGCAGCACGGCGCTGGCCCGCAGCGGGGCGAGGGCGGCGAAGGGCAGCGCCCGCAGGCCCCAGGTGACGGCGGTCGACACGGCGATGGCGGCGAGCAGGTAGGGCGTGTCAGGCACGGGCCGGCTCCTTCGGGGCGGGGGTGCGGTGCCGGGTGAGGGCGCGTCGGGCCAGCAGCCCGGCGGTGAACAGCGCGGTGGCGGCGAGCAGCATCTGACCGGGGAACAGGAAGCGCCCGGCGAGTGCGCAGACCAGGGCCAGCGCGGGGGTGGGAACGTCACGCCGGGCCCGGTACGCGTCGACGGCGAGCACGACGAACAGCGCGGTGAGCGCGAAGTCCAGGCCGACCAGCCGGGTGGGCACCAGTGCTCCGAACAGCGCGCCGGCGGTCGCGCCGGCGACCCAGTAGAGCTGGCAGAGCACCTGGAGCCAGATGATGCGCCGCCCGCTCCAGGAGCGGGCCTGCCGGCCGGTGGTCAGGGCGTAGGCCTCGTCCGTCATGGCGAAGGTGCTGTACGCCCGGCCGAACCGGCCGCCGACCCGGTGCAGCGGGAAGGACAGGGCGTAGAAGACATGCCGGAAGTTCACCAGGAACGCCGTCAGGGCGATCTGCGCGAGTGGGGCGACCGCGACGACGAGCCCGATCAGCAGGAACTCCAGCGACCCGGCGTAGACCAGCGCGGTGAAGGCGGTGGCCCACCACCAGCTCAGGCCCGCGTGGACGACGAGCACGCCGAATGCGATGCCGAGCGGGAACAGGCCCAGGCCGACGGAACTGGAGTCCCGGAGCGCGGCCGTCAGGTCGTTCCGGGCGGTCGGCGCGGCGGTGTTCGTTTCGGCGGCGTTCGTTTCGGCGGCGGGCGTGGGTGGCGGAACCGAACGTGTGAGCGTCCCGCCAGGGAAGGAATTCATGCAGAAATTCTAGGCCGGATTCGCGGTAATATGGTTTCCAATTATTGCCCTGGAGCCGCGCTATGAGTAATAAAGATATGCTTGATGGCATCGATCGTGAAATTTTGTTCCACCTGCGTCAGGACGGTCGGCTGACCAACGTCGAACTGGCCAAGCGGGTCGGCCTCACCCCGCCGCCCTGCCTGCGCCGGGTCAAGCGGCTGGAGGAGGCCGGGGTCATCGCCGGATACCGGGCCCGGATCGACCCGGCGGCGGCC
>NZ_JBFBDY010000936.1:0-2039 GCF_040683475.1 Kitasatospora sp. NPDC093558
ACAGCTCCGCGAGCAGGGCCTGTTCGTGCTCCTCGTGGTCCAGCCCCGCGGCCTTGACGAGGGCGCGGGCGTCCTCGGCGACCCCGGCGTAAGGGGCCATGCCTGCGGCGGCGCGCTCGGTGCACAGCTGGCGGAAGCGCTGCCAGGCGGTGGCCGCGTCGAGCCGGGCGCCGAGCGACTTCACGTACTGCCGCAGGGACTTGACGGTGAGCGCGCCGGCCAGGGCGAACTCCAGGAAGACGGCGCGCAGCCGCTCCTCGTCCACCGCCAGGCCGTGGGTGCGCTCGGCCTCGCGGGCCTTGCCGAACCAGCTCGCGGCGTAGGTCTGGTTGCCGACGCCGAGGAAGATCCGGCCGACCTCCTCGCAGAAGGTGGGCAGAAAGTGCGGCACGGCGCGGCCGAGGCGCACGGCGAGCGCGTCGAAGCCGTCCTTGGCCGCGCCCGGCTTGGACTTGGCCTGGCGGGCCAGCCGCTCCAGTTCCTTGACCAGGGCCAGCGCGTGGTGCCCGTTGGCCGGGTCGTGGACCAGCGCCCACGCGGGGAAGCCGAGCGCCTCCTGGCGCACCTGGCCGACCTCGGCGGGCGCGGCGTCCGGGGCGAGCCCGAGGAAGTCGACGGCCAGGTCCTCGGCGGGGCCGAGGGCGCCGGGCACCAGGCGGACGATCCGGCGCCCGTCGAGCGCGGGGTGGGTGTAGGTGCGGGCGGTCAGCACGTCCGCGGCGCTGTCGGCGCGGCCCGCGCCGGGCACGGTGCCGGCCGGGAGGACGGCGCCGGCGTCGAGCAGCCGCTCGTGCAGGCCGGTACCGTTCGAACTGGTGCTCAAGCCGTTCACACTGGTGGCGGTCATGCCGCTTCCTCCCCTTCGATCGTGCGGCCGGCGTACAGCGCGGCGGCCATCCGCATGCCCTCGGACCACGCCACCGGGCCGACCTCGGCCAACGGCAGCGCCCGGCCGTCCGGCCCCGCCCAACTGAGCGGGCCCGTCTCGCACTCGTCGTAGTCGTAGTAGTCGCCGACCCACAGCCGGGCCTCGACCGTGCGGCCGTCCTCGACCACCGGCACCACGGCGCTGCCGCCGCGCACCCGGTAGCCGAGCCGGGCGCAGCGCCCGACGAGCTCGCGCAGCTCCTTGTAGCGCCCGCCCGCGTAGGTGGTGACCTCGGTGCCGGCCGGTACCTCCTGCGGCCGGTGCCAGACCTCCCGGTAGAGCTGCTGGACCCGCTGCGAGACGCCGAGTTCGACGGCGAACTCGCGCAGTTCGTCGAGCTCCTGGAGCAGGACGGGGTGCGGTATCCGGATCTCGCCGTCGGCGAGGCACACGGTGTCGCCGTCAAGATCGACCAGCCCGAGCCCGCGCTCGGCGTCGGCGTCGCGCAGGAACCCGGCGACCGAGCCGTCCGGCCCGGTGACGACCAGGTCCCGCAGGACGGCGCGCCAGGCCTCGTCCGCCCAGACCGCGGTGACGACGGCCGCGGGCACCGGCAGCGAGCGCACCATCCAGCGTTCGACGTCCTCCAGGCAGCGCCGCTCGTGCGCCCCCAGCCACTCGGCGAGCTGCCTCAGCTGGGTGACCATCGGATCGTCGCCGAGCTTCGGCGGCACGGCCTTCAGCTGCCGCCCCGCCGCGTTCCGGCACAGCACCGTGCCGTCCCCGTCGAGCGCGACGCGGTACCCGCCCGCACTCGTCTCCACCCATGCCACAGCCGTTCTCCTCCCACCTGTCGGTCAGCGATGGGAGGAACGTAGCGAGGCCCACTGACAACCCGACGCCCAGGGGCCCGGCTCCACGACCTGCGGAAACCAAACCCCTCGAACGAGTGAACGACCTCGGATGGAGACCGGGAGAAGCGGCGGAGAAGCGGCGGAGAATCCGCGGGGACGCCCTCCTGGAACGGTGATCCGTCAGCGGGTGCGCGGGCGGGGGACGACGACCGGGGCGCCGTCGGTGGGGGCAGGAAGGATGTCGGCGTCGACGTCGTACAGGGCGCGCGCCAGGGCCGGGTCGACGACCTCGCGCGGCGGGCCGGCGGCGACGACGG
>NZ_JBFBDY010000937.1:0-2027 GCF_040683475.1 Kitasatospora sp. NPDC093558
GCCAGCCGACGGACGGCCGGGCTCGTCTCGGCCGGCTCGGCGGCGCGCCGGGCCGCCCGCTGGTCGCGGACGGCGGAGGCCTTCAGCGCGTCGAGGTTGGCGAGTTGGGTGGTGAGCCGCTGCCGTCCCGGCAGGTCGGCGGGGGCGATCCCGGCCGCGGCGGCGGCCTGGACGATGCGCTGCTCCTCGGCGGTGATCGCCGCCGTCCAGGGCGTGATGAGGGCGGGCACCTGGGCGAGGAGGGCGGCGCGGCCGGCGTCGTCGGTGGCCTCGAAGTAGCGGGTGCGCAGTTCGAGGAAGGCGTCGCGGTGGTCGCCGAGCGAGGCCTGGAAGGCCATCGAGGTCTGGGCGAGGCGGTCGGATTCGAGGCGCAGCCGGTCGAAGAGCGCCTGTGCGGCGGTGGCGGGCGCGGCGCCGGCGACGTCCCCGGCCGCGGTGGCGTCGCCGGCCGCCCGGATCGTCGCCCGGCGGTGCTCGTAGTCGCCCAGGTCCGCGTGGCTCTCCGCGCCGGTGACGGACCGGACCAGCTCGGCGGTCTCGACCTTGCCGATCTGCGGCATGTTCGTCGCGTCGTAGTCGATGGCGTAGCCGAGGGTGTGCATGGAGGCCGGGGTGAACTTGGTGTTCGCGTCGAAGGACTTGCGGAAGGCGAACGCCGTACTGGAGGACGGCATCGGGCCCGTCAGCGCCGCCGCGACCGCCTCCAGCCGGGTCTTGGCGTCGCGGTGCAGCCAGGGTCGGCCGGGCACGGCGGACTGCTCGATCGCGGAGTAGTGGGCGACGAGCGCGGCCACCGTGCCGAACCAGCCGAGCCCGGCCCGCAGGAAGTGCCCCTTCTGCACGTCGGTCGTCAGCGGGACACCGCCACCCCCGCTCAGGACGTGCGCCGGGAGCGCGTTCACGGCGGCGAGCGCCTCCGGATCGCTCACGGGCGCCGTGTCCGGGGTGTCGACGCGTTGGACGGTGGTGGTGCTGGTGCCGCTAACGCCGCCGCCGACGCGCTGGACCACCGACCGGACGAACGCAGTGGTGGCCGTGTTGCCCGCCGTCCGTTGCAGGGAGAGCAGCGCGGCGGCCGGAGTGCGCACCGCCGGGGACGCGCCGGGCAGCGAGCCCGGGCCCGTCTCCGCAGCCTCGCCCCGCCGCACCCCGGCCCGTACGCTCATCCCTCCACGGTAAGCGCCGCCCCCGCCCGGGCCGCCTGCCCGAACGGGCAGACCTCGGTGCCCAGTTGAGGACAGCCCCGGTCGGCGTCCGCATTCTTGACGCATTTCCTACGCTCCCATGGGGCAAAGTAAAGGCAAATCATCCGTATAGTCACGGTCAAGAACTGGGGAGGGCCGGCATGGAGACGACGCTGGAACCGGACCGGCGGGCGCTGGACGTCCTGGACGCCGCACGGCAGGTCAGCGGCGGGCGGCTGGGCACCGAACACCTGCTGGCCGCCGCGGCCGACACCACCGGTGCCGCCGCCCACGCCCTCACCGCCGCCGGCGCGCCCGCCCCCGCCCTGCACGCCGCCCTGCGCCACCGCCGCACCGAGTGGACGGCCGACGACGGCGGGCTCGCCGACGCGGAACGGCGGATCTCCGTCGCCGCCGCCCGAGCCCTCGCCACGGCGATGGACCAGGCCCGCCAGGAGCACGCCCTCCGGTTCACCGCCGAACACGTCCTGCGCGCCGTCCTCACCGACCCCGGCAACCGCGCCGCCGAACTCCTCGCCTGCTGCGGCGTCGCCCCCGCCAGCGTCCTCGCACACCTCGACGCCCCCGCCGCAAGCGGCGGCCTCCACCCCCTGCTGCGCCCCACCCGCGATACCCTCCTCGCGGGCCGGCAGCCGCGCTGGAAGCGGATGCTGACGCGCCCGGCCGCCGCCGGTGCCACCCTCGCCGCCGTCCGGCGGGAGACCGACGCCCAGGCCGAACGCCTCGGCCGCCGCTCGCCCGGCACCGAACACGTTCTGCTCGCCGTCCTCGCCCTGCACGAGGTCGCCCGCCACCAGCGGCAGTCGGCCGAGGGCGACGTGG
>NZ_JBFBDY010000938.1:0-2027 GCF_040683475.1 Kitasatospora sp. NPDC093558
CCCTCGTCTTCGCCACCGGCCGGGGCCTCACCTCCGTACGCGACGTGCTGCGCGACCCCCTCGTCCCGCGCCCGCGCTGGATCATCGCCGACGTCGGCGCCACCGTCGCAGACGGAACGGACTTCTCCCCCGTCGACCCGCTCCTGGAACAGCTGCGCGCCGGCTGGCCCGGACCGGCCCGCATCCGCGCCGCGCTGCGCCGATTCCCCGCCCTCACCTACCAGTTCGGCGTCGTCCAGGACGGCCGTTGCTCCTACCAGGTGGCCCCGGAGCGGCTCACCCGCGAGGTCACCGACGCCGTCCGGGCGCTCGGCTGCGGCTGGGAGTACTCGGCGGGCCGCTACTTCGACGTCCTGCCGCCGGGCGCCTCCAAGGGCAACGCCCTGCGGGCCCTCGCCGGGAAACTGGGCTGGACGGCGCAGCTGATCCTCGTCGCCGGCGACTCGCTCAACGACCTGTCGCTGTTCCGGACCGGCGCGCACGGCGTGGTCGTCGGCGGCGCCGAGGCCGCCCTGCTCGACGCCGTCGCGGACGACCCGCTGGTCCGCCGCCCCCGGCAGAACGGCGCGGCCGGGATCCACGCGGTGCTCCAGGACCTGGGCTGGGTCTCCCCCGACCCGGACCGGCCCCGGCGGCGGCACTCCGTCGTCGTGGCCTACCACCGGCCGCCGCTGCACTGGACCGGCACCGCGTGGCAGCCGCCCAGCAGCCCCAACGGCATACTCCCCACCCTGACCAGCGCGTTCGCCGACGGCCTGCCGGGCGTCTGGGTCACCGCGCTGGCCGGCGGCGACCGCGACGCCGCCCGCCCGCACCCCACCGGGCTGCCGCTCTCCCCCGTGCCGCTCAGCGCGGAGCAGTGGACCGGCTACTTCCACCGGGCGTGCAAGGAGACGCTGTGGCCGGTGCTGATGTCCGAGCCCGAGCGGTCCGTCCTCGACCGGCACTCCTGGGCCGACTACCGGGCGGTGAACGCGCGCTTCGCCGAGCACATCACCGCCGAGGCCGCGCCCGGCGCCACCGTCTGGCTGCACGACTACAACCTGTGGCTCGTCCCCGGCCTGCTGCGCGGCACCCGCCCCGACCTCAGGACCGGGCTCTTCCACCACACCCCGTTCCCGGCACCCGAGGTCTTCGCGACCCTGCCCGTCGCCGCCGAACTGCGCGCCTCCCTCGCCTGCCTCGACTGGGCGGGCTTCCACACCGACGCCTTCGCCGAACGCTTCCGGCGGACGCTCGGGCCGCGCTCCCCGCGCACCGAGGTGCACCCGCTCGGCGTCGACCGGGCCGCCGTCGAACGGCTCGCCCGGCTGCGCCGGCCACGGCCGCGCCCGGCCACCGCGCGGGTCGTGCTCTCCGTCGAGCGCCTCGACTACGCGAAGGCCCCGGTCCAGAAGGTCGACGCCCTCGACCGCCTGCTGGAGCGGCGGCCCGAGCTGCGCGGGCGGCTCGAGTTCCGGCTGGTCTGCCCGCCGCCCGAGCCCGGCATCACCGCCTACGACGCCACCCGCCGGCACCTGGAGCAGCGCGTGGCCGAGGTCAACGAGCGCTGGCAGCGGGGCCGTTGGCAGCCGGTCGACTACCTGCCCGGCAGCCTGTCCGCCGCCGCGGTCGTCGACGAGTACCTCGCGGCGGACGTGCTGTGGGTGACGTCGTTCCAGGACGGGATGAACCTGACGGCCAAGGAGTTCGTCGCCGCGCACGCCGCACTGCCCGCCCGCGCGCCGGGCGTGCTGGTGCTCTCCCGGCACGCGGGGGCCGCCGCCGAGCTCGGCGACGCGGCCCTCCTGACGGACCCGCACTCGCCGGACGACCTGAGCGCCGTCCTGGCCCGGGCCCTCGCCCTCTCCCCCGCCGAGCGCCGGGCCCGCATGGACCGGCTCTCGGAACTCCTCGGCCGCGAACGGCCGGCCGACTGGGCCGCCCGGATCGTCCGGGCGATCCGGGCCTCCGCCCAGGAACCCGTCCCGAGCCGGCCGGGGATCAGTTGACCCAGTCGAGCCAGAACATGAAGCAGCGCTGGAACG
>NZ_JBFBDY010000939.1:0-2024 GCF_040683475.1 Kitasatospora sp. NPDC093558
CGCCCGGGCAGGGCGGCGCGGGGGTCGCGGCCACCCACCGCGCGGCGGGCGGTTCTGCCGCTCACGGGGGCGCGGCCCGCCCGGGGCCGGGGCGCCCCGCTCACCGGTTTCCGGGGCTCAGTCGTCGAGCTCGGCGAGCATCGCCTCCCGGAAGCGGAGCGTCCCGGCGAGGCGGGCGAAGGTCTCGGACCACGCCGAGTCCGGCGCGGCCCCGGCGGCCAGCTCCTCGACGGCGCCCGCCGTCTCCGGGGCCAGCGCGCGCTCCGTCATCCCGAGCACGCCGCTGTGGCTCCACGGGTACGCGCCGGACGCGGCGGCCCGGGACAGCGCGGTGACCACCGAGGTCGACAGCGGCGGCGTCCACGGCGTGGTGCACGCGCCGAGCAGCTGGAACGCCTCGCCCAGGCCGTGCACCTCGATGAACGCGGCCGTCCAGGCGGCCCGTTCGGCGGGCGGCAGGACGGACAGCAGCTTGGCGGGCGCGCCGGTGGCCCGCGGCGCCCGCGCCCGGCCGGCGCCGCGGACGGGCGGGACGGGCGCCGGGCCGAGCAGCGCGCGGGCCCAGTCGGCGTCGTGCTGGCGGACGGCGGCGCGCGCCCAGGCCTCGCGCAGGTCGTCGGCCCAGCTGCTGCTCGTCTCGTCGATGCTGTCGCCGACCCGCAGGGCGAGCAGCTGCTCGGGCGTCAGGCCCGTCGTCTCCGGCCAGGTAGCGAGCGGCGCCGCCGCGACCACCTCGCCGAACCACCAGGCCCGTTCGCCGCGCCCGGTCGGGGACTTGGGGGCTATGCCGTCGCGCTGCATGTCCGCGTCGCACTCGGCGGGCGGGGTGACCAGCAGGTGCGTCCCCGGCTCGGCGAGCCGGACGGCGGCGGTGGCGCGGACGGCCATCCGGCGGGCGAGCGCGGAGCCGGGGAGCGTGGAGAGCAGCTCGGCGGCCGTCGCCCGGACGTTCTTGCTGCGGTCGCCGAGGGCGGCCTCCAGGAACGGCTCGTCCTCGGCGGAGAGGCCGTCCTGGAGGGCGTCCAGGAAGAGCAGCCGGTCCTCGGCGCGCTCGGTCGGCCAGGTGCTCCGCAGCAGGGCGAGGCCGGCCGCCGGGTCGCGGCGGCGCAGCATCGTGAGGTGGGTGACGCGCTCGGCGAACAGGCCCTCGTGCCACAGGCGGTCGTCCGCGGGCTGCGGCGGGGCGCCGGGCGCGGTGGTGCGCAGGACGTAGCGCCAGTCCGGGTTCCGCACGGCCAGCCAGCGGCCGAGCGGGCCGGCCAGGGCGACGCCGTCCACGCGCAGTTCGCTGCGGGCGCGGGCGGCGTCGAGCAGGGCGGGCACCAGGGCGGCGGGCGGGCGCAGTCCGCGGTCGCGGGCGGCGGCGAGCCACTGCGGCAGCAGCTCGGTGAGGTTGGCGAGGGTGCCGGCGCCGCCGGTGGCGCGGCCGGCGAGCAGGACGGCGAGCCGCCGGGCCGCCGCCGGGGGCAGCTCGGGCCGGCCGTCCTCCGGGGCGGGCGGGCCCGGCGGTTCGACGGCCGGGACGGGCAGGGCGCCCGCGCGGCGCCGGACGGTGGCGAGTGCGGCGAGCTCCAGCAGGGCGGTGGCCGGGTCGTCCCGGTCCACGGACCCGGCGAGGGGCAGGGCGGTGTCCGGGAGCGGACGGCGGTCGGTGCCGAGGAGGGCGGTGGTGTGGAGGGTCTCCCAATGGTCCTGGGTGGTCGTCATGTTCTGCTCCTAGACGGTGGTCAGGCCTATGGGGCGCTCGCCGCCGGGCCAGGCGGTGACCGGGGCGAAGCCCTGGTGGCCGTACTCGCCGAAGACGGTGAGCGGGCGGCCGGTGGACGCGGCGGCCAGCCGCCACAGGGCGGCCTCCGGGACGGCCGAGGGGCGGACGGGGACGGTGTGGTGGCCGTCCGTCAGGCGCCAGCCGTCCGGGGTGAGGACCGGGACGACGCCGGTGAGGACGGTGGGCCAGGCGTCCAGCCACGGGTCGTCGGCGACGGCGGTGCCGTAGCCGGCCACCGCCTCGGCGACGGACAGGC
>NZ_JBFBDY010000940.1:0-2023 GCF_040683475.1 Kitasatospora sp. NPDC093558
GGAACGGGGAGGGTGACGGGGCGCTCGTCGGTGTTGTCGTCGCGGGCGGCCGCGCCGAGGCCGGGGAAGTGCTTCGCGGTGGCGGCGACGCCGATCCCCTGCTGCGCGGCCACGAACGCGCTGCCCAACCGGCCCACCACGGACGGGTCCTGGCCGTACGAGCGCTCGTGACGGTCGATGAAGTTGCCCGGGGCGTCGTACACGTCGAGGACGGGCGCGAGGTTGACGTTCAGGCCCGCCGCCGCGAGGTTCTCCCCCGCGCCGATGCCCGAGCGGGCCGCCTCGGCCGTCGGGTCGGGAGACAACCCGGTGGCACGGGCGGAGAGTTCGGGCGCGCCGGGCAGCCGACGGACCTTGCCGCCCTCCTGGTCGGTCATCAGCAGCAGCGGCTCCCGCACCGGCGACTCGGCCGCCGCCTGCCGCAACATGCCGACGGCCTCGGCGAGTTGCTCCGGGCTGGTGACGTTCTCGCCGAACAGGATCACCCCGGCCGCCCGGCCCTCGCGGATCGCGCTGAGCACGACGGGCGACGGGGTCGGCCCCGCGTACGAGTAGACGATCCGGCGGCCGGCGAGCAGCCGGGAGTCGAGGGCGGGCGGCATGACGGCAGTCCTCTCCACCGGACCGGACGCGCGCGCCGGCACCGGCACCGAACCGGCCGGGACCGGCCCGAGCGCGGCGGCCAGGGCCGCGACCACCGCGACGAGCCGGGCGGAGCGCCGGAGCGCGGACATCGGGCCTCCCGGACCTGGGAACGACGGGAACAACGGGGACGACGGGAACGCGGACGGACTCCGTACACGCGGGGAGCGCGTACGGAGCGACGGCTTACGGTCCGTCAGCGTACCGAACCCGCCGCCCACATGGCGCTGCGTGCCGCCGCCGTCGTCGTCATGCTTCGGCAGCCACCGCAACCCCACGCTTGGCGCGGTGGGCGGCGACCAGCAGCAGGATCTCCGCGGCCAGGTCGAGCGGGGGTGCGATGCCGGCGAGCGTCGCGCCGACCAGCGTCCAGGCCAGCAGGGCCCAGCCGATGAACGGCGGCGGGGCGATGCCGCGGCGGTTCAGCCACAGGATCGTCAGGCCGATGATGACGAAAGGCGGGGCGAAGCTGTTGACCGTCAGCCAGTACGCGCTTCCGGCCGGGCTCATCTCGGACAGGGAGGCGCCCCAGATCTGCCCGCCGAACCACTCCCCGACGTGGCTCGCGGCGTGTTCCTTGGTCAGCGCGAGCACGGTGTGGGCGGTTCCGAACACCACCAGGAGCCATCCGGCCCAGGTGATCATCCCGGTGGTCCGGGCCGGCCCCGCGCCGGTCTTGCTCGTCATGATCGAACCTCCTCGTTCAGGTAGGGAGATGATCTTCCTGCCGCCGGGCCGCGGGCTTGAACGGAACGGCAATCCGCACCCGCAGCGCCGTGCACCGCCCGGGCCCGGCGGAATCGGGACCGGGGCCGTGTGCGACGATGCCGACGTGGTCGAACAATCGCGGTCCTGGCGCCTGCACGGCGACGGCCGACTGGCCTTCGCCGCCGTCGCCGCCGAGTTCACCTGTTTCGCGGCCTCCACCTCCGGCACGGTGCGCCGGCACGCCGCGCCGGCCTGGCAGTTGACGCTCTCCTGGGACGGTCCGGTCGTCGCCACCGACGATCGCGGCCGGGTGGCCGCCGGCCCCGGACTGCTGATCCCGCCCGGCCTGCCCACGACCTTCACCCGCCCGGACGGGGGCACAAGGCTCTGGATCGACCCCCACTGCCTGACGCTCCCCGCCGGGCGCCGCGTCCACGAACTCGACCGGGCGCAGGTCCGCACGCTGCTGGCGGCGGTCGACGGCGGCTTCGAGCTCCACGCCCTGCGCCGCGCCGTCAACGGCCTCTTCGGACCGCCCGCCACCGTCGACCCCCGCCTCCGGCAGGCCGTCGGCCTGCTGTGCACCGGAACGGAACTGGCCGCCGTCGCGGCACGGGTCGGCGTCTCCCCGCGCCGTCTGCGGCAGCTGTCGGCCGAAGCCGTCGGCTGCCCG
>NZ_JBFBDY010000941.1:0-2017 GCF_040683475.1 Kitasatospora sp. NPDC093558
GCCCGTCCTCGTCGTCGGCACCCCGGGCCGCCCGGTCACCGAGGACACCTGGGCCCGCCTCGGCGACGCCCTCGCCGCCCTGCCGTCGGCACCCCGCCTCGGCCTGGTGGTGGCGGGCACGATGGACGCCGAGTCCCAGACGGTGGGCCGCTTCTGCGCCCGCCTCCACGGGATGGACTGGCTGGGCACGGACCCCCTGTGGCCCGCCCCGGAGACGGCGAGCGAGGCGAGCCGCGGCCCGGGGCCGGGGCGGGGCCCGGCGGCGGAGGCCGAGCGGGCGTCCGTCGCGGCACCGGATGGGGCGGCGCTCGGAGTGCCGGGGCCGGTCCGTTCGTCGGCCGAGGCCGTGCCGCCGCCGCCCGTCGCGGCCCCCGGGTTGGCCGACGTGCCGGGGCCTTTGGCCTGGGGAGTGTCGGCGCCTGGCGTTCCGTCGGCCGGCGGTGCGCTGCCGGTGGACCCAGCTGTGGTGCCCGGGCTCGCTGGTGTGCCGGGGCCGGGTAGTCCGTCGCCCGAGGCCGTGCCGTCGGCTTCGACGGTGTGCGTGAATCCGGTGCCGAGCGGGCCGTTTGCTGCCGGTGGTGGTGCGTCGATGTCCGATAGGGGCGGAGCGGCCGGGGCGTCCGGTACGTCGTCGCCTGTCTCCTCGGTGCCACCCGATGTGGTTGAGGCTGGGGGATCCACGCCTCCCGCGTCGGCGGCATCGGTCCTCGTCGCCGCTCGGGGCGGGGATGCGACGGTTCCGGTATCGGACGGTGACGTGGCCGCAGTGGCGGCAGAAGTCGACGGGACCGACTTCTCGGTACCCGTTCCGCCGAACACACTGGACCGGGGCATGGCCGAGGCCTCCCCGGCGCGCGTGGAGCCGGCAGCCCCGGCCGGCGAGGATTCGCCCGCCGTTCCCGAGGCGGTGGCCGCGCCGACGCCTGTGTCCGCCGTCGGCGGCCCGGCGGATCGCACGACGCCACCGGCCACGTACGGGACTGCTGGGCCGGCTCCCGCCTTCCCGGACGGCCGACCGCTCGTGCAGGCGGCGGACGACGAAGCGCCCCGCGGGTCGACAGCGGCGGTACCGGCGGACCGTACGACCCGGAGTCCGGATGGGTCCGCCCACGAGCCGGACGGATCGTTGCCGGGCGACGTATCGGTGGCGCCGGTTGGGGGTGTGGATGGGTCGGCCCGCCAACCGGTGCGCGGAGGGCGGTCGTCGAGCAGGCCGGAGGACTCGCCGCCGGGTGACGCGGCATCGGGTTCTGCCGTGAGCGCGGCGGTGGCGTCGGACGTTGACGGGATCCCTGGGGCTGCGGACGAGCCGACCCGCGGGCCGGTGCCCGGCGAGCCGTCGGCGGGTTGGTCGGACGATTCATTGCCGGGCGCAGGAGCCGGCTCCGCCCTGGGCACGGGCGCGGTGCCGGAAGGCGATGGGGCCTCCGAGGGCGCGGACGGGCCGGCCCGCGCGGTGCCGTCGGCCCGAGCGGGGGACTGGCCGAGCCCGAGCCCGGCAGCAACCGTGCCGGACGCGGACGGTGGCCGGGCCGCCGGTTGGCCTTCCGTGAACCCGAGCCTGGCAGCGGTCGTGCCGGACGCGGATGGCGGTGGGGTCGCCGGTGGTGGGGGCGGTTGGCCTGCCGTGAGCCCGAGCCCGGCAGCCGTTGTGCCGGACGCGGATGGCGTCCCGCAGCCCGCCGGCGAGTCCCCTGCCGGCTCGGAGGCCGGTGGGCCGGCGTCGGACCCGGCGGAGGGTCCGTCCGTCCCGGCCCCGACCGTCCCCGTGCCGTCGCACGTCGGCGGGACGCGGGCGCCCGCCCCCGACCCGGCCGGGGACCGGGCCGCGGTGGTCGCCCTCCTCGGGCCCGCCTATCCGCGTCTCGCGCGCCGTGCCGAGGACGCGGCGACCAGGCTGCCGGGCCTGCGTTCGCAGGCAGCCGCGCCGTTCCAGATCTGCGCGGCCTGGGATATCTGACCGGTGAAGGACGGTGCGTTGCCCGTGTCGTAGGTGACGGTGACGGTGAGCAGCCAC
>NZ_JBFBDY010000942.1:0-2015 GCF_040683475.1 Kitasatospora sp. NPDC093558
GGTGATCGAGCGGACGGCGGGGGCGAGCAGGTCGAGGAAGGTGGCGGCGCCGGGCCGGGGCAGCGGGGGCGGCGGCGTCCGACGCGTCGGCGTCCGGGCGCGCGCCCATCAGATCGGTGGTGTCGCTCACTAAGGGTCCTTCCCTGGAGCGGACGTCGGCCTGTCTGGCTCGGCGACCGGTTGTGCTGTCCTGACCAACGCTCGACTGCGTCGGTCCGAGGCGGGGATCCCCCGAATGGCGGAAGCCGTCGAGGGAGAGCTGCGAGGTGCGGTGCACGAAGCACGGTGGTGCGAGTGGCGCGGTGGGCCGGCCGTGTGCCGACCTCCCCGAAGGGCGTACCCCCACGCTGCCTGCGAATCCCGGGCCCCCGTCGCGTGACGGTGGCCCGCGCTCCGCCCGTCCTGGCCTCTAGGTGGGAGGCCGCGGGTGGGAGTCAGGTGCCGTCACGGCTTCGGGATGCGGCCGCAAGTCGCGCAGGCAGGCTGCGTACGCGCTGCGGTGGGCTCCCGGAGAATCGTCGCCCCGGATATCGCCGGGACTCCGCGGAAGCGGAGTGCTGGGATCGGGACGCGGCGCACCGAGCCCCGGAGGGCACCTGGTGCAGCAATGAGGTTAACACTACCGACCCCCTCAGACATTCCCCAGCCTTGCGCTTGCCAATCGTGTCCGGACGGCCCGGCTGCGGGCGTGCCGCGGCCGGGCCCGGGCGGACCGCCCGAACGTGCTGTTCAGGCGTCCAGCGGGAGCACCGTGGCACCGGTGCGGTCGAGCTCCAGGCGGTGCGCGGCGAACGCCGGGTCGCCGCCGTGGCCGTGGTGCCCGGCGAAGGAGAGCACCTTGTCGGCGCCCGCCTCGTCGGTGAGCGCGAGGACGGTCGGGCCGGCCCCGGAGATGACCGCGGGGATGCCCTCCGCGCGCAGCGCCCCCACCAGGCCGGCGCTTTCGGGCATCGCGGAGGCGCGGTAGTCCTGGTGCAGGCGGTCCTCGGTGGCGGCGAGCAGCAGCTCGGGCCGCCGGGTCAGCGCCTCGACCATCAGCGCGGCGCGGCCCGCGTTCACCGCGGCGTCGCCGAGCGGGACGGTCTTGGGCAGGAGGCCGCGGGCGGTCTTGGTGAGCACCTCGGTGGCGGGCACGAAGACGACCGGGACGACCTGCGCGGACGGCTCCAGGACGACGGCCTTGGCCGACTCCTCGTCGGTCCACGCGACGGTGAAGTTGCCGCGCAGGCAGGCCGCGACGTTGTCGGGGTGGCCCTCCAGCTCGGAGGCGAGGTCCAGCAGCGCGTCGTCGTCCAGCGCGGACGGGCCGCCGATCGTGACGGCGCGGGCGGCCACGAGGCCGGCGCAGATGGCCGCCGACGAGGAACCGAGGCCCCGGCCGTGCGGTATCCGGTTGGCGCAGACCACTTCGAGGCCGCGCGGCTGGCCGCCGAGCCGGTCGAAGGCGGCGCGCATCGAGCGGACGACGAGGTGGCGCTCGTCGCGGGCCAGCGAGTCGGCGCCCTCCCCGGCGATGTCGACGGACAGGCCGGAGTCGGCGACCCGGACGACCACGTCGTCGTACAGGCCCAGCGCGAGTCCGAAGGCGTCGAAGCCTGGGCCGAGGTTGGCGCTGGTCGCGGGGACCCGGACCCGGACGGCGGCGGCACGGAACGCGGGACCGGCCATGCGGTGGACTCTCCTGGGGAAATCGGGCGGCGCGGAGCGCGTCGGTGCGAGGGTGGGGAGGCGGGCCGCGGGCCCCGTACCGGGGCGGGCGGTCACAGTCGTCGGTGCGGCCCGCGAGGGGGCCGGACCCGGGGCATGTGCCACACGGCCGGACCCAGAGTATCGAAGAGAGGTTCCCCAGTGGTACACCCCGTGGGGCTTCGATCTGGTGTGTTGCCGCTTCTGGCCGAAATGCTCACCGGAATCGCATCGGAATGCGAAGCGGAATTGACACAAAAGTGTCACCGGAGAACGTCGTCGGGCCGACCCCCGAAAGGGTCGGCCCGACGGGGCGTCAACGATTCAGC
>NZ_JBFBDY010000943.1:0-2013 GCF_040683475.1 Kitasatospora sp. NPDC093558
GGCCAGCACGTCGTAGGGCAGGCGCGACCAGTCGGCGGTCATGGCGTCCTCGGAGGACACCGGACGTAGCACGATCGGGTGACCGTAGGTGCGGCGTCCGCCTGCTGCCGTCCGTCGCTCATCGCCGGTCCTCCTCGGATGGGTTCGTCGTGCGTCCCACGCTAAGCGGCTGCCCGCCGTGCGCGCCGGACAACGCCGACAACCGATTCCCTACGGATAGCCGGGCGGGCGAGAAGGCCGGAGGGTGACCGCCGGACCGCCTGCGCCCCCGGGAGGTGACCGAAGCCGGGAGCCGACGCCGTAGGCGGCTCGGTGGGCGTCGTCAGTCGGAGGCCCGCCGGTAGCGCTCGTAGACCACGCGCGAGCCGAACGTCCTGGTGTCGATCAGGTCCAGCCGGACGGCCTCGGTGACCGGCGGCAGGAAGGGCGTGCCGCCACCGACGACGATCGGGTTGCGGAACATGCGCAGCTCGTCGACGAGCCCGAGCTCGACGGCTTGCGCCCCCAGTCCCGCTCCGCCGACCGCGACGTCCTTGCCGGTTCCGTCGGTCGCGGCGAGCACCGCCGCGGCCTCCTCGCCCAGCGACGACGTGGCGAGTCGGGCGTTGCCCTCGACGGCGTCGAGCGTGCGGCTGAAGACGACCTTCGGGATCGCGCACCAGACGTCGGCGAACTCGGCCCAGAGCTCGGTGCCGCGCATCGACGGATCCGTCTCCCAGGGCAGCATGGTCTCGTAGAGCCTGCGGCCGCACAGGAACCCGCCGAGCTCCCGGGTCTGTTCGACGTGGAAGCGGAATTGCTCGTCGCTGGGGACCGACCAGGCGAACCTGCCCTGGCGGTCGGCGATGAAACCGTCCACCGAGACGCCCATCGAATAGATCAGCATGGGTCCGAGCCTATGGCTTCCGGTGTCCTCGCGCTGCTTGCCGCGCGGCGTCGCGGGATCCACCGGCTGCTCGTCACGTCGAGTACAGGCCGTCGAAGGGTGCCCCGAAGCCGAGGTACTGCGGCATCAGCTCGTAGTGCTCCCGTCCGTCCATCTCCGCCGTCAGGTCGATCAGGCCCCACCGCACGCCGTGCGCCTCCACCGCGAACGGGCGGATCCGGATCGGGCCGTACGTCACGCCGTCCAAGCCGGCCAGGAGCGAGGCGAGTTCGCGCTCGGCTGCCTCCGTGTCCGGGGCCGGACGGAACTCGCTCGCCACGTGGTTCCCGTCCGCGTCGAAGCGGTGGAGCAGCGCCATCACGCCCTCCAGACCCCGCGCCCCCGTGACGTCGCCGAAGAACCGGCCGCCCGCGTGCGTGCCGATCCAGCGCGTGCGGGCGTGCGGCTCGTGCGCCACCGGGACCTGGCGGGCGGGGAAGTCCAGCCGTCGCCAGGCGATCGTGTCCCGCCAGCCCGGTTCGGCCCCGGTCCACGCCCGGAGCAGCCGCTCGGTCACCGCCCGGGTCTGCGGCTCGACGGCCTCGTAGTGCTCCCCCGCCGAGCCGAACCGGTGCTCGACCTGCCAGTCGTCCGGCCCGTGCCGGTAGGCCTGGACGTACAGGTCGCCGCCCGGGCCACCGCGGGTCACGCACAGCCACGGGTTCGCGTCGGAGATCCGCTCCGCGACCGCCGCCGTCAACTCGTCGCGGTCCGGCCGGAGCAGCCGCGAGCCGTCGGCGAACTCGACCGCGATGTCGCTCGTGTTCATCACGGTCGGCACGCTACCGGCCGGTACCGACAGACCGTGCCGGGCCCCGCACGTGGGGAGCCCCCGGCCGGGGAGGCCGAGCGGGAGGCCGGGCGGGAGGCCGGGCGGGGAGCCCGGCCGGTAGCCAGGGCGGTCAGACGCCTGCGGCGATGGCGGCGGCGAGGTCGGCGTTGGTGAGGGCGCGGCCGGCGATGCCCCAGGCGCCGTCGCGGGCGTTGAGGATGTTGACCCACGTGTCGTCGGCGTCATGGCCGGGGACGGACAGCCGCTCGACGATGTCCGTCGCGGCCCGGAAGAAGGCGGCCCGGGACTCCGCGGT
>NZ_JBFBDY010000944.1:0-2006 GCF_040683475.1 Kitasatospora sp. NPDC093558
CTAGGGCGTGTCTTTCGGATCAGGTCGGAGGGCCGCGGCGTCAGGGTGCGTGCATCGCAAGGCGGAGGAGGGAGTCCATGCGGAGCATCGGTGACCGACGACAACGCGGCGAGGCGCGTGCCCTGGCGTCGCGGCACCCGGCCGGATCCGAAAGACACGCCCTAGCCCTGGCCGCCGCACACCGTGCCGTCCGCCGGCACCTTGCCGTCGAGCAGGTAGGCGTCCACCGCCGTCTTCAGGCACGGGTTGCCGGTGTTGTACCCGCCGTGGCCCTCGCCCTGGAGCGTCACCGTGACGCCCACGCCCGCGCCGAGCTGCTGCGCCATCGTCCGCGCGCCCTCGACCGGGGTGGCCGGGTCGCCGGTGGTGCCCACCACCAGGATCGGCGCGGCGCCCGCGGCGGCGACCTCCGGGTGGTCGGTCCTGCCCGCCACCGGCCAGCCGGTGCAGCCGGTCAGGCCCCACGCGGTGAACGCGCCGAAGACCGGGGAGGCGCCCTTGAACTGCGGCAGCTGCTGCTCGACGTCCTGGTCCGAGTAGCGCTGCTTGGCGTCCACGCAGCTGATCGCCCGGTTCGCCGCGTTGAGGTTGTTGTAGTGCCCGTTCGGGTCGCGCCCGAGGAGGCCGTCGGCGAGCTGGAGCAGCAGCGTGCCCGTGCCCTTCTGCATCGCCTCGGTGAGCCCGGCAGCCAGCGCGGGCCACGTCTCCTGGCTGTAGAGCGCGCCCGCGATGCCGGTGACGGCGAGGCTCTCGGTGAGCCGGCGCCCGCCCTCGGCCGGGAGCGGCTTCTGCTGCAACGACTGGAGCAGCTGGGTGACCCGCGCGGTGCCGTCGGCGCCGCCGCTGCCGGTCGGGCAGTCCGGCACGCCGGTGGAGCAGGCCTTCATGAAGTCCTCCAGGGCGAGCTGGAAGCCCTTCGCCTGGCCGAGCGAGGACTGCGCCGGGTCCTTCGTCGGGTCCACCACCGAGTCCAGCACCGCGCGGCCGACCTGCTGCGGGAACAGGTGTGCGTAGACGCCGCCGAGTTGGGTGCCGTAGCTGATGCCGAAGTAGTGCAGCTGCTGGTCCCCGAGGGCCTGCCGCATGAGGTCCATGTCGCGGGCGGCGCTCTCGGTGTCCACGAAGGGCAGCACGGCGCCGGAGTTGTGCTCGCACGCCGCGTTGAACTGCGCGGTGCTCTCGTCCAGCGCCTTGACGGCCGCCGGGCTCTCGGGGGTGTTGTCGAGCGCGTTGGCGGCGTCCATCGCCTTGTCGTCCAGGCACTTCACCCCGGCGCTCGCGCCGACCCCGCGCGGGTCGAAACTCACCAGGTCGTAGCGGGTGTTGAGGGAGGCGTAGGTCTCCGCCAGCGCCGGCAGCGTGGTGACGCCCGAGCCGCCGGGGCCACCGAAGTTGAACACCAGTGAACCGATCCGATGCTGCTCGTCCTTGGCCCGGGAGCGGATCAGCGCGAGGTCGATCGTGCCGCCGCCCGGCTTGGCGTAGTCCAGCGGGGCCTTGAGCGTCGCGCACTGCCAGTCCCCGGCGGGCGGGGTGCCGCCGCCCTGCGCGGCGTCCGGCGCGCCGCACGCGTGCCAGTCGAGCTGCTGGACCGCCGCGGGCGCCGCCGTCACCGGCGCGGCCGGCGCGGGTTCGGCGACGGGCGCGGCCCCGCCCTGGCAGCCGGCCGACGAGGCGAGGAGCAGCGCGCTCAGACCGAGCGCGCCGGCACCGCGGACGACGGTGTGCATGGGGACTCCACCTCTCGGAAGGCCGGACGCCTTGATCGGACGCCGCGATCGGACGCCGCGATCGGTCGCTGCGGTCGTGTCGCTGCGGTCGTGTCGCTGCGATCGGGACGCGGAGCACGCTGATGGCTGCAAGCACGGCGCCGGACCCGGAAGCAGGCGCGCGGACAGGCGCACGCCAGGCCCGCACACGCCCCGCGCTCGTGCGCTCACCCTAGGTGCGCGGTGCCCCGCGCGCCGTCCGGACTCCCCCGTCGGGGGGCGCGTGCCGCCGGCCGT
>NZ_JBFBDY010000945.1:0-2005 GCF_040683475.1 Kitasatospora sp. NPDC093558
CCGGCCAGCCGGCTAGCCGACCGCGCCGGACGCCGGGTCAGGGGAAGGCGACCACGTTGCTGGGCACGGTGCTGCCCGTGGGCGTGATCGCTCCCGTGTCGTTGATGACGTGGGTGATCGTGCCCTTGCCGCCGAGGGAGACGGTCAGCGCGTCGTGGAACCTCACACCCGGGGCGGCCGGTGCCTCGAACGCGTGGTGGCTGTTCACCGACGGGTTGACGTTGAAGTAGCAGTAGCTGCCCAGGCCCCACGCCTCGTGCGAGGTGACGTTGTCGCCCACCTTGTAGGCGGCGTAGCCGTTGAGCCCGGTCGGGCCCGTCCAGGCGGCCTGGTTCGGCACGTCGTACGGCAGTTCGTTCTGGAAGAAGATCGTCTTGCCGTTCTGGCCGTTCCAGGTGACGTTGTACTTCTGGTAGTGCTCGACGAACAGGCCCGTCGCCTCGACGTTGTCGCCGTTGACGGTCAGGCCGTTGTCGGCGGTGTTGACGCTCCAGCCGACCGTGCCCGCGTTGCCGTGGTCGGCACGCCAGGCCCAGATGTCGTCGATGATCGTGTCGTTGCTGTTGACGACCAGGCTCGCGCTCGCCCTGCCCGCGATCTCGCCGCCGATCCGGAAGAACACGTCCTGGACGGTCGTCGGGTCGCCCGCATGACGCGCGCCCGCCCCCGGGGCCCCGACCGTCAGCAGCGCGGCCGAGTTGGTGGTGCCGGCATCGAACAGCAGGCCCTTGAGCCGGACGCCGTCGACGTCCGCCACCCGCATCGCGTCGACCCCGTTGTCCGGCACGAACGTCGGGTAGCCGATGCCCAGGACCACGGTGCCGGCCCTGGTGACGTCGAGCGTCCGGTCGAGGTGGTAGACGCCCGGGGTGACGAACAGGTTGCACCCCTGGGCCAGCGCCGCGTTGATGGTCGAGGCGGTGTCGCCGGCCTTGACGACGTAGAACCGGTCCATCGCCAGCGAGTTGCCCGCGGTGCTGCCGCCCGCCCAGCTGGGGCCCGAGGCGTCGGTGCGCAGGGCGGGCAGGAACACCCGGTACCTGCCGGCGCCGTCGACGTAGAGGTAGGGCACGTCGCGCGAGACGGGGGTGGTGCCCAGGGTGGTCTCCGGGGGGTTCGGGAAGGTGTTCGCCGGCGCGCCGCTGGTGCCGGAGAAGACCATGTTCCACACGCCGCCGCTCCAGTTGCCCAGGCTGCTGTCGCGGGTGTACCACTGCTGCTGCGAGGAGGAGGATGCCTGACCCGTCACCTTGCTGTCGGCGACGTAACCGCCGCTCGCCCACCCGTAACTGGCCGGGTAGAGCTGCAGGTCACCGTGAACGTCGATGCGCCGCAGCGGCGCCGCCTGCGCCACGGCCCAGCGGTTGCCGCCGGCCGGGTTGATGGCCAGGTTCTCCGCCGAGCGCCAGAAGTTCTGCGTCGCGTTGCCCGCGTCCGAGGCGTTGAACGCGTCGACCGTGACGTGGCCGTTGATGGTCACGTCGTCGGGATTGAGCCCCAGACCCGCGACCGAGGTGTAGAACCCGACGTTGTCCTCCACGCTGTACACGCCGGGTTTGAACAGGTCGGCCACCCGGTCCTCGGAGAACTGCGCGGTGGTGGTGTCCTTCATCCGGGCGAACTGGGCGTCGAGCTCCGACTGGATGGCGGCGCCGGACATGCCGGGGTCGAAGACGTGCACGTTCGGTCCCAGGTCCGGGGTGTCGGACTGGGCCGGGCACCCGGTCGTCGGGCCGCCCCCTCCGCCCTGTGTGTAGGTGAAGTGCGGGGTGTCGTACTGCGGGCCGTTCTTCTCGTAGGTGAACCAGTACTCGACCGGGGTGCCGGCGGAGAGCGGGCCGACGGTCCGGGTCCAGGCACCCGTCTCGTCCGCCATCCGGAAGTTCTGCTGGCCCGCGCCGTTGACCAGGTAGTGGATGTCGACGTAGCGGGCCGGCGTCGCCGGCGTGAACGCGATCCGCACCTGCGAGACGCCGAGCGGCGTGGCGCTCTGGGTGTAGTCACC
>NZ_JBFBDY010000946.1:0-2005 GCF_040683475.1 Kitasatospora sp. NPDC093558
GTCGCGCACCAGGCGCTCGCCCTCCGGCGCGGAGAGCGCGGCGAGGCGCTCGGCGAGCGGCTCGGCCGAGCCGTCGGCGGCCCCGGCCGGCTCCTCCTCGGCGGCCACCAGGCGGCGGACGTCGGGGAGTTCACGCAGCAGCGGGCCCGGGCGGGTGGCCGTGTAGACGGGGTAGAACCGCTTCCAGTCCATGTCGGCGACGACCACCGCGGCGTCCTGCCGGTCGAGCGCGGTGCCGAGCGCGGCGATCCCGGTCTCCGGGGTCATCGCGAGCACGCCGAACCGGTCGAGCCGCGCGCCGATCTCCTCGTCGGCCATGCCGCCGCCGCCCCACTGGCCCCAGGCCACCGCGGTGGCGGCCAGGCCGGCGCCGCGCCGGTGCTCGGCGAGCGCGTCGAGGTAGGCGTTGGCGGCCCCGTACGCGCCCTGGCCGGCGCAGCCCCAGATGCCCGCGCCCGAGGAGTACAGGACGAAGGCGTCGAGGCCGTCGCCGAGCAGTTCGGCGAGGTGCGCGGCGCCGGCGGCCTTGCCGGCGAGGACGGTCGCGACCTCGGCCAGGGTGGCGTCGGCCAGCGGGAAGGTGTCGCCCGCGCCCGCCGTGTGGACCACCGTGCGGACGGTGCGGCCCTCCTCGGCCAGGGTGCGCAGCAGCTCCTCGACCGCCGCCCGGTCGGCGACGTCGCACGCGGCGACCGTCACCCCGGCGCCCGACTCCCGCAGCTCGGCGGCGAGTTCGGCGGCGCCGGCGGCGGCGAGGCCGGCCCGGCTGGTCAGCACCAGGTGCTCGGCGCCCGAGCGGGCCAGCCAGCGGGCGGCGTGCCCGCCGAGCGCGCCGGTGCCGCCGGTGACCAGTACCGTCCCGGTGGGCCGCCACGGCTCGCCGCCCGTCCCCGGGGTGGCCGCGGCCCGCTCCAGACGGCGGACGTACGGGCCAGAGGCGCGCACCGCGTACTCGACGTCCCCGGTGTGCCGGTCGCCGCCCGCGCCGAGGACGGCCGACAGGTGCGCCGCGACCCGGGCGTCGAGGTGCGCGGGCAGGTCGACCAGGCCGATCAGCCGGCCCGGCTCTTCGAGACCGGCCACCCGGGCCAGGCCCCACACCATCGCCTGCACCGGCCCGGCCACCTGCTCGCCGGGCGCCGCCGCGACGGCCTGACGGGTCGCCAGCCACAGCGGCAGCGTGCTGCCGCCGTCGCGCAGCGCCTGGAGCAGCGCCAGCACGCCGGCCAGGCCGCGCGGCACCGCCGGGTGCCGCGGGTGCGGCTCCTCGTCGGCCGCGAGCAGCGCGAGGACACCGGTGACGTCGGTGTGCTCGGCGAGCAGCCCGGCGAGCGCGGCGCGGTCGGCCGTCGCGCCGTCCACGGGGACGGTGACGGCCCGCGCGCCGTGCTCCTCCAGGGCCCGGACGACGCCCAGCACCCAGCCGTCGTGCAGCAGCCCGGCGGGCACCGGCAGCAGCCACGTGCCGTGCACCGGCACCGGGCCCTCGGCCCGGACCGGCGCCCAGCGGACCCGGTAGCGCAGCCGCTCCAGGCGGGCCGCCGCGTCGGACAGCTGGTCCGGCTCGACCGGCCGGCCCGACACCGAGCCGACGGTGACCACCGGCAGGCCGTCGGGGCCCACCAGGTCGGCGCTCACCGCATGCTCGCCGTCGCGCCGGACCCGCACCCGCACGGCCGTCGCGCCCGGCCGGTGCACCGCGACGCGGTTCCAGCTGAACGGCAGCACCGGCCGCTCCCCGTCGAACATGCCCACCAGCGCGGCGTGCATCGCCGCGTCCAGCAGCGCCGGGTGCACCGCGTACTCCCCGGCGCGCTCCGCCTCGGCGGGGGCGAGCGCCACCTCGGCGAAGTACTCGCCGTCGCGCCGCCACAGCCCGCGCACGCCCCGGAACACCGGGCCGTAGTCGTAGCCGCGCTCCGCCAGCGCGTCGTACATCCCGGCGGCGTCGAGCTCCTCGGCTCCGGCCGGCGGCCACGCGCCCAGCTGCGCGCCGGCCGGGGCC
>NZ_JBFBDY010000947.1:0-1998 GCF_040683475.1 Kitasatospora sp. NPDC093558
CGCGCTGCGCCGTGCCGTCGTCCAGCCGGATGTGCACGCCGATCAGGTCCCCGTGCACCCGGGTCGCCGTGCGCGCTCCCCGGCGGATCAGGTGCTCGCCCTGCGGGGCACCGTCGAGCGCGACGACGATCCGTTCCTTGGTCTCCCAGGGCGCCCGGATGCCGTGCCGGGCCCGGTAGTCGGCCAGCTCCTCCTCCACCCGGTCCGCGAGCCAGAGCAGCGCGAGCTCCCGCAGAGCGCCCAGGTTGCCGGCCCGGAAGTAGTGGTCCAGCGCCACGTCGATCCGGTCCGGCGCGTAGATCTCGCCCTGCGCCATCCGCGTGCGCAACGCCTCCGGGCTCAGGTCGACCAGCTCGATCCGCTCGGCCGCCCGCACCACCTCGTCGGGGATCGTCTCGCGCTGGGCGACGCCGGTGATCTGCTCCACGACGTCGTTGAGGCTCTCCAGGTGCTGGATGTTGAGCGTCGTCGCCACATCGATCCCGGCGTCCAGCAGTTCCCGCACGTCCTGCCAGCGCTTCGCGTTCCGCCCGCCGGGCACATCGGTGTGCGCGAGCTCGTCCACCAGCGCGAGCGCCGGGCTGCGCGCCAGCAGCGCGTCCACGTCCAGCTCCGTCAGCTCCGTCCCCCGGTACGGCACCGGCCGCCGCGGCAGCACCGGCAGGTCCGCCAGTTGCTCCTCCGTACCCTGCCGGCCGTACGTCTCCACCAGACCGACCACCACGTCCAGCCCGTCGCGCCGCAGCCGCTGCCCCTCCCGGAGCATGGCGTACGTCTTCCCCACCCCCGGTGCCGCCCCCAGGAACACCCGCAGCTTCCCGGTCACCGCGCCGCGCCACCTCCTCCGCTTCCACGTCCATGCTGCGCCCTCGCCGCTGCGAGGCCCTGTCGTCTTCACGCCGTCCGGACGTTCCGCGTCCACCGCGACCCCGAACCGCCGGGCGGAGGGCCTCGCTTGTGCTGGGTCGTCCGCCCGTGCCGGGTTGGTCCGACCGGTCGGATCTGCCGGTGGGTCGGGCCGGGGCGGTCGGGGCGGCGGCGGGGCCGAGGTTATGAATGCGTCACCGGAACATCCGTGAGCATCGTCCTCAGGAGCTGCCCCATGCGCCCCATCAGAACGGCCTGCCTCGTCACGGCCACGGCACTGGCCACCGTTCTCGCCTCCGCCCCCGTCGCGATCGCCGCGACGGACACCGGTTCCACTCATCCCGAGGCCCGGGACCGGACCTTCACCCTCATCGGCCAGCTCGCGCAGTCGACCCGCTTCCCCGTCAACCCCGGCGGCGCCCCAGCGCAGGGCGATCGGGTCGCCTTCCGCTCGGTCCTCTTCGACCTGGACGGCAACCGGGTCGGCGAAACCGGCGGCACCTGCACCACCACCCGGGTCGACAACGGCGGAGCGGAGGAGTGCACCGTGACCTACGACCTCCCGGGCGGCCAGCTCTCCTCGCAGGGGTTCATCTTCGGCTTCCTCAACCCGGGCCCTGCCCCCTCGTTCGACAACGGGATCACCGGTGGCACCGGCGAATTCGACCGGGCTCGTGGCATGATCCACGCCGACACGATCGGTCCGGGCCCCACGCGGCGCTTCACGATCGACCTCGACCGCTGACGGCACCTGCCACCGCCCGGTGAGCGGACCGGCCGGAGCGACGCCCCCGGAGAACACTCCGGGGGCGTCGTCGCGAACGGCGGCGCCATCCCAGCGGCTCCGACCGGGTGGCCGAGTGCGGTCCCACGCGTTTGCATGGAGCGAAGGCGCCCCGGCGGACCCGGAGGTTCGGACGTGTACGAGATGTGGGCCGAGTACGACCCGGCGGTGTCCCCGCCCGCCGTGGTCTGGCACGTGGTGGCCAAGGACGACGCGACGGCGTCGCTGTGCGGGCGGTTCCTCGAACCGTCCCAGCGCGTCGTCCCGGCGACGGACGAAACCGGCCCGGCGACGCCGGACCGGTACTGCGACCCCTGCCTGGGGACGGTCCGCGAGGCGATGGCGGC
>NZ_JBFBDY010000948.1:0-1988 GCF_040683475.1 Kitasatospora sp. NPDC093558
GTGCGCCACGTCGGCACGGACCCCGGACGGGCGGCGGCCTTCGTCGCGGCCCTCCTGGACCTGTTCTGGACCACCGTGCACGGGTACGTCCACGCCCTCGCGCTCGCCCGCGCAGAGGGCATCAGCGGCGCCGAACTCACGCCGTACGCCCAGGGGTTGCCGCTCCTGCTGCCCCCGCTGATCGACGACTACGCCCGGCGCGCCGACCACCGGCGGCACCCCGGCGACCGCAGCAGCGTGGCCTCCGCCGCGGCCGGCCTGGCGCACGTCGCCCACACGGCCCGGGCCCGCGGCCTGGACACCGCCGTCCTGGACGCCGCGCTCGCCGTCACCCGCCGGGCGGCGCAAGCGGGGCACGGGCCGGACGGGGTGTCCAGTCTCGTCGAACTGCTCTCTGCCTGACTGGCCGTCAGATACGGCGGCCCCAGGACGAGATCATCGGGGCCATGGCCAGGTCGAGTTGTCCGGAGGCGACGTTGGCGAGGTGGAGCTCGATCTCCTCCTCCGTCGCGAGGCCCTGCTCGACCAGGAGGCGGCGGACGTGCCGCACCGTCGCGGCCTCCAGGACGGCGCACGCGGGCGAGGTGATCGGGAAGTACGCGTCGGCCTGCACGTCGGCGAGACCGGCCTCGCGCAGCACGCGCGGCAGGGTGCGCCCGTAGGCGAGGTCGGCGCCGCGCCCGGCCATCAGCGCGCGGAAGCCGTTGCGCAGCCGGTTGGCGAGCCGCTGCTCGGGGCCGGACTCGTCGGGGCAGACCAGCGGCATGAGCGCGGGGTCGGCGTCCTCCAGGAGGAGCCAGCCGCCGGGGCGCAGCGCCCCGACCATGCGGCGCAGGGCCTCGGCGCGGTCGGCGACGTGGACGAGGACGAGCCGGGCGTGGACGAGGTCGAACTCGCCTGGCGGCGGCGGGTCGGCGGCGACGTCGTGGGTGAGCACCTCGATCACGCCGTCGGCGATGCCGCGCGTCCACGACGCGTCGATGTCGGTGGCGACCACCGTCCCGGTCGGGCCGACGCGCTCGGCCAGCCCGAGCGGGACGGACGTGCCGCCGGCGCCGACCTCCCAGACGCGCATGCCCGGGCCGAGGCCGATCCGGTCGACGTGCCGGAAGGTCACCGGGTCGAACAGCTCGGCCAGGGCGCCGAAGCGGATACCGGCCTCGGCCTGCTGGTTGTCGAGGAGGTAGCCGTGGTTACCGTCGTGATCAGCCATGCGCCGATTCTCGCAGAGACGATTCGGCGGAGGTAGATCGGCAGGGGGCGGTTCGGCATAGGCCGTTCGGCAGAACTGTTACAGGCCGCGGATGGCCTCGCCCAGGTCGGGGCCGTAGGGGGCCCAGCAGAAGATCGAGCCGTCGGGTTCCAAATCCCCCATGTACCAGTCGTCGTCGGCCCACACGAGGCAGAGCCCGTGGAAGGAGATGATGATGCGTGGCAGGAGGGTCGTGTAGTCGGTGCGGCCGTGCTCCTCGACGACGACGAGCCGTGCGAGGGAGAGCAGTTCGGCGTCGGAGTCCCCGGAGGCGGTGCGGACGCGCTCGATCGTCCAGCCCTCGGGCAGCCCCTCGTCGAAGTTGTCGTCCGACACCGCGCGATCGTACCGGGGTCTGTTCACGGCCGGCCGCCCGCGATGCGGCCGAGGTGGCCGTCGAAGCGGCGGTAGAGGACGCGCCCGCGCCCGGTGACCGGGTCGGCGTAGAAGAGGAACGGCAGTTCGGCGGCCTCCAGGCCGGCGACGGCCTCGTCGTCGGAGAGGCGGCGGGCGCCGCGCGGGTGGAGCGTCAGCGGCACGGCGGAGCGGTGCGGCGGGGCGGCGGCGGTCGTGCGGGCCAGACGGTAGCCGGTCGGGCCGGTGCGGTAGACGACGGCGTCGGTCTCGGTGGCCGGGTCGGTGAACAGGTGGATGTCGTAGTCCATCGCGTCCAGGGTGCGCACCGCCGCTTCCGGCGAACACCACACCAGCGACGGCGACTTGACGCGGACGATCC
>NZ_JBFBDY010000949.1:0-1981 GCF_040683475.1 Kitasatospora sp. NPDC093558
CGAGAACTACTGGCCCGCGGCCGAGGGCGACGACGACCCGGCCGACCCGTTCTCGCCCGCCCTCGGCCTCGGCCCGTTCGAGGCGGCCCACGCACGGCTGGCCGGCCTCGGCGTCCGCGTCCCGGCGATTCGGCTCGTCGACCGCGACCGCGACCACGATCACGACAACCACCACGACCGCGCCTACGTCCCGGCCGATCTGGCGATCGTCGAGGACCTCCGGGGTGAGAGCCTGGAGGCGCTGCTCACCCGCGATCCGCGCGCCGCCGGCCCGGTCATGGCCCGGCTCCGGGAGGCGCTGGACGCGATGGCACGTCACCGCGCGCCCACGTACGGCAAGGTGGCCGTCGTCGACGGCGGTGGCGTGTCACACGGGTCGTCGTGCGAAGCCGTCGTGCTGGACCGGGCGCGCCGCGACCTCGCCGAGGCGGCCGGGCGGGATCCTCGGATCGCGGAGGCCTCCGGCCGGCTGGCGGAGCGCCTGCTGAGCCTGGCGGCAGCGGTGCGGCCACGCGCGGAGTACGCGGTGGTGCACGGTGAACTGGGGCCCGACCACGTGCTGGTGGACGCGGACGGGCGGCCGGTGCTGATCGACATCGAGGGCACGATGTACTTCGACGCCGAGTGGGAGCACGTCTTCCTCCGGATCCGCTTCCACGACGCCTACCGTCCCCTCTCGGCGCAAGGGCTGGACGAGGACCGCCTGGCCCTCTACACGCTGGCGCAGCGCCTCTCCCTGACGGCCGGACCGCTGCGCCTGCTCGACGGGGACTTCCCGGCCAGGGAGGCCATGGCGGCGATCGCCGAGCACAACCTGGTGGAGACGCTCAGAGCGTGGTGAACGGCTGGTGGTCGGCCAGGGCCAGTTGGCGGATGAAGGCGCCGACGCGGATGAGGAGCCTCGCGGGCAGGCGCCAGAGGGGCGAGCGGCCGGTTCCGTAGGCGGCCGGCCAGAGGGTGGGGATTCGCTTCATGCGCCCAGGATGGGTTCGCCCGGGCGGGCCCCGGGGGGATCGTGGACGATCCTGGACGGGGGCGTACGCCGAGGGTGGTGCGGGCCCTTCGCACGGAAGCGGAGGGCGGCTATCTTGGAACCGGTATTTCAAGTTAGCGAGGTGGCAACGTGCCGGACGTCAAGCACTTCGATCCGGATGCGGCGCTGGCGACCGTCGAGCGGCTGTTCTGGGAGCAGGGCATGTCCGCGACCGGGATCCAGGACATCGTGACCGCGACCGGGGTCAGCCGGTCGAGCCTGTACGCCACGTTCGGGGGCAAGCGCGAGTTGTACCTGGCGGCCCTGCGGCGGTACCGGGAGCAGCGCTCCCTGCCGATGATCAACCGGCTGGCCGAGGACGGGCGCGGGCTGCCGGCGATCGCCGAGTTCTTCACCCGGCTGATCGCCTCGCGCTGCTCGGGCGAGTACGCCCGGTGGGGCTGCATGGTCGCCAACGCGCACGCGGGGACGGAGAACGCCGATCCGGACGTCCTGGAGATCCTGGAGCTGCACCACGGGCAGCTGCGGGAGGCGATGCACGCGGCGCTCCTGGCCGCGCAGGAGGCCGGCCGCCTCGCACCCGGTGTGGACCCGGAGGCTTCCGCGGAACTGCTGGTCCTGCTCGCGTACGGGGTGAACCTGCGCTCCCGGGCGGGTGCCGACGCGACGTCGCTCGGGTCGACGGTGACCGCGACCCTCGCGACGCTCGGCGGCCCGGCCGGGCACGGGTCCCTCAGCGGGTGAGCGCGTCGGCACCGGCACCGGCACCGGCACCGGCACCGGCCACGGGCCGGGCCCGCGATGACGGTGACGCGTCGCGGGTGTAGTCGTCCGGGCTGGTCTCGTCGGTGCCCGCCGGGGCACCGAGCGCACGCAGGACGACGGTCAGGACCACGGCCACCAGGGCGTTGAGCGCGAACGCCGTGAGCCCGATGTAGCCGGTCTGCCCGATGCCGGGGATCGCCGCCGCGCTGCCGCCGAAGTGCT
>NZ_JBFBDY010000950.1:0-1980 GCF_040683475.1 Kitasatospora sp. NPDC093558
GCCAGCAGGGCGGCCAGGTCCGCCTCGGAGGAGATCTCCGGGCCCGCGCACTCGTGCAGGGCGCCGACGCCGAGTTCGGCGGCGCGGGCGAGGGTGGCGCGCTGGGCGCGGCGGCGCTGCCCGGGGGTCAGGTGGGCGAGGGCGGTCTGCCGGACGGCGTGGTGGGCGTCCTTGGTGAGGGGACCCTCGGCGGAGTGGCCGAGCTTGTCGGCGAGGCCTTCGGTGAGGGTGCGCAGCGCGGTGGTGGCGAGGGCGGAGTGGACGTCGATGCGGGAGAGGTAGACGGCGGCGCCGCGGGCGGCGGCGTCGAGTTCGGCGAGCGTGGGCGGACGGCCCTCGGGCCAGCCGGTCTCGTCCCAGCCGTGGCCGATGAGCACGCCGCCGGGCGCGTCCTGGGCGTCTTGGGCGTCGACGAAGGTGGTGAGGGCGGCCAGGGCGGCGGCGAGGGACGGGCTGCCGGTGAGGTCGAGGCCGGTGAGCGCCAAGCCCGTGGAGGTGGCGTGCACGTGGGCGTCCACGAACGCGGGCGTGACGAGGGCGCCGTCGAGCTCGACGATCTCGTCGGCCACCCCGGCGTACGCCTCGGCGGCGCCGTCACTGCCGACCCAGGCGACGTGTTCGCCCTCCACGAGCATCGCGGTGGCGAAGGGGTCGGCGGGGCTGTAGACGGCGCCGCCGCGCAGCAGGACGGTCCGTGGGGTGCGTTCGGTCATGCGCCCAAGTCTGCACCCCACCGACCGGTGCTCAGATCTTCGGGGGTCGCGCCTCGTAGGGGGTGGAGAGCACGACGGTGGTGCGGGTCGAGACGCCGGCGGCGGTGCGGATGCGGGCGAGCAGGTCCTCCAGGTCGCCGGGGGCGCCGACGCGGACCTTGAGGATGTAGTTCTCGTCGCCGGCGACGCTGTGGCAGGCCTCGATCTCGGGCAGGCCGGCCAGGCGCTCGGGGGTGTCGTCGGGCGCGCTGGGGTCGAAGGGCTTGACCGAGATGAACGCGGTCAGCGCCAGGTCGACGGCGTCGGGGTCGATGATCGCGGTGTAGCCGCGGATCACCCCGCGCTGTTCGAGGCGGCGCACGCGCTGGTGCACCGCCGAGGTGGACAGGCCGGTGGCCTTGCCCAGGTCCGTGTAGCTCATCCGGCCGTCCTCGAGGAGCAGCTGGACGATGCGTTGGTCGAGATCCTCCACAGTGCGCAAACCTACCCGGTCGGGGGCGCGTGGGGCGCCCCAATGGGCGCACGCGGTGTCACCGGGGGCGGTGCGGGGTGCCAACCGGGCACATGCCGGGCGAATGTGGCCAAGGACACACCCAGTGCATCACGGTGCGCCGGACCGCAGGGTTATGTATGCGCGCGGGAGGGAAGTGCTGGTTGTGGCCCCGGGCGACCACGCCGGGCCCGATCCGAGGGGGATCCTCATGCCTGCTACCGACCAGCGTGCCCTGGGCTCCGACGAGACCGACGATATGGCCGGCCGCGACGACATCGCGGTCGGAGACTTCCCCACGCCGAGCACCGACCCGGGCGACGGCGAGTCCTGGGAGATCTTCCGGGTCCACTGCCCCGAGTGCCGGCGCCCGATCGCCCTCGTCGCGGACGAGGAGCGGCTGCCGCTGCACGCCCTGCTGCCGACCGCGTGGAACCCCTTCGCCCCCGCGATCTGCCCGGGCTCGGGCACGCCGACCGACGACCTCGCCGAGGTGGAGTCCGCGGACGACAGCGCCCCGGCCGGCTTCGAGGGGCTGTTCAAGCTGCCCTCGGGCCTGGACTGGCGCACCCAGCCGTTCTCGCACGCGGTGGCGCACCGCCCGGTGCGCGTCACCGCCGTCACGCCGACCATCCCCGAGCAGCGGCGCCGGCTGATCCGCCGGTGACGTCGGCGAGTTGACGGACCGCTCGAGGGCGCCCGGCGGCGCCTGACGGCATCCGTCGGCGCCGACGGCTTCATCTCGGAAATGCGAAACCTCCGGCCGTCGCTCCGCAC
>NZ_JBFBDY010000951.1:0-1979 GCF_040683475.1 Kitasatospora sp. NPDC093558
ACCCGCGTGCCGCAGGCCGCAGCCGGCCTCGCCGGAGTCGCCGGCCGCCCGGGGCAGGCCGAACGCCTCCACCTGGTCGGCAGCAACACCGCCCGCGGCCCCGCCCCGATCCGCTACCGCGACATCGAGGCCTGGCCCTTGGGCACCACCCCCCATCCGTAACCGACCATCCCGGCGCGGGCGTTCAGGGACGACGCAGCCGCAGCTGGACGAGGCCGTTGCTCGTCCCCGCGACGACGGTGCCCGGCGGGCCTGCGGTCAGGGCTCTGACGGGGGAGTCGAGGTCGATCTCGTAGAGGGGAACCCAGGGGGTGTCGGGGTCCAGGGCGTCGAGGGGCCAGATCCGCAGGATCGTGTCGGCGGTCACGACGGCGGGCAGGCCGTCCGGCAGCGTCACGCAGACCGCCTGGTGCACCCAGTCGGTGGCGATCGCCGTGGCGGCGACGGGACGGCAGGTCACGAGGTCCCACACCACGACCGTCTCGGCGGTGGTGTCCTCACTGCACGCGATCGCCACGACGCGCCCGTCCGGCAGACGGGTGCAGGCGAGAGCGCTGACCGCGGCCGGGCTCGGCTGCACCGGGGCACGGCAGTTCATGCTCGTGCCGACGCGTCGCCCGGTGCGCAGGTCCCGGATCCGGATGGTTCCGTCCGCGCTGCCGCCGACCACGACCTGCCGCCCGTCCGGGAGCGTGGCGGTCGTGATCGCGGTGACCTCGGGCAGGCGCCGGCCGCGGTTCTCCCACGTGCTGCGTTCCCGGGTGCGGGCGCGCCACAGCCGTTCGCCGGCCGGCAGCCGCACCGCCTCGACCACGTTCTCCTCCCCACCGACGACGGCCAGCGCTGCGCCGTCCAGCTCGGCGGTGCAGGCCACCGTCCCCGCCGCGCCGAACTCCTGTGGCACGGCGCCCTCCTGCCCGTCGGGCAGCCGCCAGGCCCGCAGGGTGCTCTCCTCGTTCGTGCCGATGTCCCCGGCGCCGATGACGAGGTCGCCGTGGTGGGCCAGCACCCGGGAGGCTCCGGCCAGTTCGGCCACCACCCCCTCGGGGCCCCAGACCCGCAGCACCGCGTCGGTGTGACCGCTCACCGTGAGGCCCGCGGCCCGGAGCACGCTGGTGACGGCCGGCAGTGCCCGCTCCTGCCGGGACCGGCCGTCGAAGGCCCGTGACTCCCACGACCGTGCGGTGTTCTCGTTGCCGCCGGTCACCAGGACCGTGCGCCCGTGGGGCAGTTCGGCCCAGGCGAGCGAGCGGACGGAGCCGTCGTGCGCGGCCAGCGGCCTGCCGCGGAGTTCTCCCGTGTGCGCGTCCCACACGCAGACCGTGCCGTCGTCGCCACCGCTGATCACGACGTCGCTGCCGGCCATGCGCGTGCAGAGCAGAGCGGAGGGGTACGGGCCCTGGCCGGTGGTGACCGGGTTCCACGTCGCCGCTGCGGTCGAGGCGTCCCACCGCTGGATGGTGCCGGAGTCCCCGGCGGTGAACAGACCGCTCGGCCCCCAGGCGAGAAGCATGGTCCTGACCGGGTCGCCGGGGATCGTGTGGTCGACCGGCTGTCCGCTCTCCAGGTCCCACAGCCGGACGGGGGCCTTCTCGTCGGCGACGGCCACCGCGAGGTGCCCGTTCGCCAGGGTGCCGGCCGCGATCGCCCGGAAGCGGGAGTCGCCGTCGGCGGTGAGGGCGATCCGCCGGCCGACCCGCCGACCGGTCTGCGCGTCCCAGGCGCGGACGGTGCCGTCCCAGCACGCCACCACCACGACGGGGCGCCCGCCGTGGTCGGTGCGGACGATGTCCCGGACGCCGCCGACCTTCTCCTGGCCCTCGAAATCCAGGTCTTCCCCGGACACGAGGTCCCTGACCCGCAGCCCGCCGGCCAGGTAGTCGTGTATGACGACGAGGTGGCGCCCGTCCGGCAGGGCGACGCACCAGACGGTGCGCAGGCGCCGCCCCGGCTGGAGCCACGGGGGCCGGACGCTCTCG
>NZ_JBFBDY010000952.1:0-1977 GCF_040683475.1 Kitasatospora sp. NPDC093558
CGTGACCACCGCGTACTGCACGACGGTCAGCGGCACGCTGACCGTCGTGCCGGTGACGGTGTACGGCACCGGTTTGGGGGCCGGGTCGGTGCCGTCCGGCGTGGCGACGGTCACGGCGGCGACGGCCGTGTCGGCCGGAAGGGCGTACGAGAGCGTGCAGTTGGCCGGGGTGGTGCGGTAATCGGCCGGGGCGTCCCCGAAGTTGGTGAAGTTCACCAGGTGGACGATGGTGTCGGCGCCCAGCCAGCGGGCCTCCAGGTGGATCCGCCGATCGCCCGCGAGGGTCACGGAGGGCGGCGCGGACTGCCGTACGGGCGTCAGGAGTTGGTCGGCGGAGGCCTGGTCGTTGTTGCTCAGGTAGCCGAGCCCGGGGAGCGCCTGGACGTACCAGCAGGTGCCGGTGCCGAACGCCGTCTTGCGGCTCGCGGGCAGCGGGTCGGCCTTCTTGAAGCCGAGCACGTCGGCCAGCGCGAACTCCGCGCGCGGCGTGCCGAACTGATCGAGCGCGGTGGGCGCCGGGCCGGTGAGGAGGGCGGTGCCGCCGCCCTGGACGAAGCCCCGGATCAGGTCGGCCTCGGCGTCCGAGACCGCCTGGAGGTTCGGGAACAGGACGACCTTGAACCGGGCCAGGTCGGTGTCGGTCAGCCCCGGGCTCGTGAGCGTGTCGAACGGGACGTGCGCGTACACCAGCGCCTTCACCGTGCCCCGGAACTCGCCCAGCCACGGCATCGCGGCGCAGCTGGAGCGGAAGCTGCCCGCCCACCAGTCGGGGACGCTCGCGGGCGGGGTGGTGTTGAAGTACGTGCCGCTGCCGTAGCCGGCCGCGGGGCTCACGTAGTCGCGCGAGGCGCTGGAGTGGTAGACGGCGACGTCGGCGAGGGACTGCCCGCCGAAGATCCGGTCCTGGTTGGCGCGGACGAAGCCGTACATCCGGGTGCGCATCGCCGGGTCGGCGCCCGCGTTCTTGTACGGCGTCCGCACCTCGTACGGGTTGCAGCCGGCGGCGAGCAGTTCGGCCATGACCTGGGAGGCGTCGTCGGCCAGCCAGCCGTACGAGAACGCCCAGGCGGGCTTGGTGCCGCTCGCCGCGCGGGCGTACTTGGCCATCGAGACCAGGCAGGTCCAGTCGGTGGCGGTGGCGTGGCGCATGCCGTCGAAGTTGGCGAGGACGTCCACCTCCCAGACCTGGGTGGTCGCGTTGTCGGCCAAGCGCAGGTAGCCGCCGTCGAGGCCGGTGAGGGTCGCGTAGCGGTGGTCGAGGGGCACGGTCTCGGAGAAGACCAGCAGGCCGGGGCTGACGGAGCGGGCGGCGGAGGCGATGTCGAGCTGGAACTTCAGCAGGTTGCGGTGGCGCCACTCGACGTAGCGCCGGAAGACGGGGTCGTTGTGGTCGACGGCCTTGGGGACGTCGAGGCCGGTGTCGGCCTTGAACGCGGCGGCGCCCCAGGTGGAGGCGTCGCACCAGGAGAGGAAGCCGTCGAAGTACAGCGGGAGGTCGGGCCAGATGCCGTCGACGCCGGTCGCGGCGAGCAGCTTGATGCGCTTGAGGTAGTAGTCCCGCCAGGGGGAGTCCGGGCTGAGCCAGACGCTCTCGTCCCCGGGGCCGACCCAGATGACGACGCTGCCGTAGAAGACGTTCGGCTTGCCGTCGAGGGAGCGCTGGACCCAGGCGCCGCCCTCGCCGTTCTTGTAGAACGAGGGGCCCTTCTCGCCGCCGGGGGAGATCACCTCCAGGGCCGGGTAGTACATGACGACCTTGAGGCCGGCGGCGTGCGCCTTGTCGACGTAGGCCTTCACGAGGGTCAGGTGGGCGGTGAACTCGGCGTCGGTGTGCCAGTCGGACAGGACGGTGTCGAGCTCGATCACGCTGACGTTCTGGGCCTTGAGGGCGTCGATGTTCGCCTGCATGTCCGCGAGGCCGGTGAACGTGCCGTCGGCGACGCGGGCGTAGCGGGCCCAGTCGGGCCAGGGCGGGGC
>NZ_JBFBDY010000953.1:0-1973 GCF_040683475.1 Kitasatospora sp. NPDC093558
TGCTCGAGCGGGCTCAGCCGAGCCGCGACTCCGCCCGCCGGGCGCGGACGTCGCCGACCTTCTGGCCGACCTTGCGCCGGATGACCAGCAGCGGCGCCATGGCCGCGAGCGCGATCTGGGCGAAGGCGCCGACGTGCAGGAGCGCGTTGCCGCCCGGCAGGCCGGTGGCCCACGCGGCCAGGCAGCCGATGGAGACCACGATCCAGCAGAGCGTGGCGGTGGCCAGCAGGCCCTGCGGCTTCGGGTACTCGATCCGGCTGACCATCAGGTACGCGGCGCCGAAGATGGCGAGCAGACCGGGCAGGAACGGCGGGTCGAGCAGCACGATCGCGATGACCGTCATGGCGCCCATCGGGCAGGGCATGCCCTGGAACACCCCGGGCCGCATCTTCACGGCCGAGAAGCGGGCCAGCCGCAGGACCACCGCGAGCAGCACCGTCAGCGCGATCAGCGCCGACAGCGTCCGGTTGGAGCCCTGCGAGACCATGCCCCAGACCGCGACGAAGTAGGCCGGCGCGATGCCGAAGCTGATCAGGTCGGCCAGGTTGTCGAGTTCGGCGCCCAGGGCGGAGGAGCGCAGCTTGCGCGCCACCAGGCCGTCGAAGAGGTCGCACATCGAGCCGATCAGCAGCAGCGTCACCGCGGTGGCGGCGCTGTGCCGGTCCGGAGCGACGTCCGGGTTGGTGATGTGCGGGATCAGGACCCCGGTGGTGATCGAGTAGATCGCCAGGAAGCCGCAGACGGCGTTCCCCAGGGTCAGGAAGTCGGCGGTGGACAGGTGCTGCGGCGAGCGCGGCGCGCGGAGCTCGCGGTCGCGTGCCCAGCGGCGACGGCGCAGCGCCGTCTCCTCGTCGTCCAGGCCGACGATCGTCTCAGGATCAGTCACGGTCAAGGCGTGTCACCCCGGCTGTGGTCTTCTGGCCGACCTCGACGCCGACCTCGACGCCGGCCGGCAGGTAGGTGTCGACCCGGGAGCCGAACCGGATCAGGCCGATCCGGTCGCCCTGGGCGACCTTGGTGCCGGCGTCGACGTAGGGCACGATGCGGCGGGCCACGGCCCCCGCGATCTGCACCATCTCGATGTCGCCGAGCTCGGTGTCGAAGTGCCAGACGACCCGCTCGTTCTGGTCGCTGTCCTTGTTGAACGCGGGCACGAACCCGCCCGCGACGTGCTCGACCGACGTCACCGTGCCGGGCAGCGGCGCGCGGTTGACGTGGACGTTGAGCGGGCTCATGAAGATGGCGACCCGGGTGCGGCCGTCCGGCCAGGCGTCGATGCTCTGCACCACGCCGTCGGCCGGGGAGATCACTCTGCCGGTGCCGATCTCACGCTCGGGGTCGCGGAAGAACCACAGCATGCCCGCGCCGAGCGCGCAGGCCGGTACCGCCGCCAGGGCCCACTTGCCGCTGCGCCGGGTGAGGGCGGTGGTCACGGCGGCCGTGGCGAGGGTGGGGACGAACCAGGGGGTGGCTCCGCGCGCGATGGTCACGCGGGGTCGCCGACCGGCCGTCGTGGCTGCGAGGGCATCGCGGTCCGTGACGGAGGTGTGAGGGGACGGGCTGATGGGCATCGAAGACCTTTGTCGCGGGGGATCATGGCCGCTGGACGGGGGCCACCGCGGGATCGGGTAAGAGAGGGACGGCTGCTGTCCCGGTGGATGCTATCGGGAGCACACGGTGGGTGGGCAACCCGCCTGCTCGTTGTGAGGGCGCACGGTCGCGCCCACTCATACGACCGTAGCTCGCCCCCGTCCGGTTCCCAAGGGCCCGGACGGGCCTGGTGACTCTTGTCTCAGCGGGTGTCCGGGGGGAACGCCGGGTGCGCGTCATCCGCTCCAGGACGGGCCGCGACGGCCTCGCCACGGCGTGCGGAAGCGGGGGGGGGGGCGCGGACAGCACGACGTACACCTCAGGCGGCGAACCGGGGGCGGGCCGGGCCCACTGCGCCCGCGCCCGGGGGCCCGGGGCACCCG
>NZ_JBFBDY010000954.1:0-1967 GCF_040683475.1 Kitasatospora sp. NPDC093558
TGGCACTTCCCGAGGAGCCAGGTCGGCACTGCCCGAGGGGCCCGGTGGCGAACGACCGTCACCGGGCCCCTCGGCGTCGGCGCCATCGGATCCGCCGTGCCTCGCTGTGCCGGTTTGACAAAGCGCCTTGCCGTGGCGGCGAATGGCGGGTATGGGCGACGACGCGGATTTCGAGAATGTCCTGAACACCGTGGGCCCCCGGCTGCGCGCGTTGCGGCGGGAGCGCGGGACGACGCTGGCCAAGCTGGCGGCGGCCACCGGGATCTCGCTCAGCACGCTGTCCCGGCTGGAGTCGGGGCAGCGGAAGCCGACGCTGGAGCTGCTGCTGCCGCTGGCGCGCGAGTACCGGGTGCCGCTGGATGAACTGGTCGGCGCGCCGGCCACCGGCGACCCGCGGATCCACCCGCGCCCGGTGACCAGGAACGGGCAGACGATCGTGCCGCTCACCCGCCACCTGGGCGGGCTGCACGCCTACAAGCACGTCATGCCGCCGGGGCACGGGACCGGACCCGGACTGGAACTGAAGGTGCACGAGGGCTACGAGTGGCTGTACGTACTGTCCGGGCGGCTGCGGCTGCTGCTCGGTCCGCACGACATCGAGCTCGGCGCCGGGGAGGCCGCGGAGTTCGACACCCGCACCCCGCACGCCTTCGGCAACGCCGGTCCGCAGCCGGTGGAGTTCCTCAGCCTGTTCGGGCCGCAGGGCGAGCGCATCCACGTCAGGGCGCGCCCGGGAACCTCTGTTCGGTAGGTTCGTTTCCTGACAGCGGGGGGTTTCCGTTCCGGACTCCCGCAGGCCGTGGGAGGGGCCGAGGAGATGAGTGTCCAGCAGAGCACGGAGACCGGTGACAGCGGCGGGGCCGGAGAGGGAGCCGGGGGAACGGAGGAGGAACAGGGCAAGGGACGGGGCAAAGAACGGAAGAAGCGGCCCTTCTGGCAGGAGCTGCCGATCCTCCTCGTGATCGCCCTGCTGCTCTCGCTCGGCATCAAGACCTTCTTCGTCCAGGCCTTCTCGATCCCGTCCGGCTCCATGGAACAGACCCTCGACATCGGCGACCGGGTGCTCGTCGACAAGTTCACCCCCTGGTTCGGCGCGAAGCCCGAACGCGGCGAGGTCGTCGTCTTCCGCGACCCGGGCGGCTGGCTGGAGGGAGCGCCGAAGCAGTCCGGCGGCTCCGTCATGGGCACCGTCCAGAAGGTGCTGAGCACCGTCGGCCTGATGCCCTCGGCGGACGAGAAGGACCTGATCAAGCGGGTGATCGCGGTCGGCGGGGACACCGTCGAGTGCAAGAAGGGCGGCCCGGTGAAGGTCAACGGCGTCGCGCTGGACGAGCCGTACATCTTCCCCGGCTCCACGCCCTGCGACAACGACCCGGTCGGCGTCGTGACCGTCCCCAAGGACCACCTGTGGGTGATGGGCGACCACCGGAACAACTCGCGCGACTCCCGTCCGCACCACAACGAGACCGGCGACGGCTTCGTCCCGGTGGACAACGTCGTCGGCCGGGCCTTCGTCGTCGCCTGGCCGATCCCGCACTGGAGCACCCTGCCGGTGCCCGACACGTTCGACCAGAAGGGCCTCGCCGCGCCGGACGCGCCGCGGTCGCCGCAGTCCCCGCAGTCGTCGCAGTCGCCGGTGGAGGCGCCGTCCGTGCCGGGTGCCGCTGCACTCGTGGCGGCCGTGCCACTGACGGTGTGGCGGCGTCGGCGCCGGGCGCGCGGCAAGGGCTGAGGTGACGCCGGACCGGTTGTGCGGAAGCCCGCCCGCGTAGCTCTACACGCCTGTAGAGTTCGAGGGGTGAGCTGCACGCCTGGCCGCGTGGCCGCCCGTCCGGCGGGAGGCCGACGGCCAAGTCCGGTCGGGAGGCGGAACCGTGGTGGAGAGTCGGCGCAGTCCTGAGGACGGCGGGGAACCGGCCGGGCCGGACGTCCAGTGGGTGTACCAGCCGGTCGAGGTGCACCACGCG
>NZ_JBFBDY010000955.1:0-1963 GCF_040683475.1 Kitasatospora sp. NPDC093558
CGCGCAGCAGCACGCCGTGCGCCTGGAGGGCGGCGAGCTGCTCACCGCCGACACCGTCGTCCTGGCCGGCGCCCAGGACAGCGCCGCGGCCCTACTGCCGCCCGACGCGATCCCCGCGCAGGAGCGGCTGGCCGGCTTCGGCACCTCGCCCATCCTCAACGTCCACGTGGTCTACGACCGCAAGGTCCTGCGCCGGCCCTTCTTCGCCGCGCTCGGCTCGCCGGTGCAGTGGGTGTTCGACCGCACCGCGCACTCCGGCCTGGCCGCCACCGCGCTCGGCCGCGAGCACCCCGGCGCCCAGTACCTGGCGCTGTCGCAGTCCGCCGTCCGGGACGAGATCGACCTGCCCGTCGCCGAACTGCGCGAGCGCTACCTGCCGGAGCTCGCCCGGCTGCTGCCCGCCGCGGCCGGTGCCGAGGTGCTGGACTTCTTCGTCACCCGCGAGCGCACCGCCACCTTCGACCCGGCCCCGGGCACCGCGGCGCTGCGCCCCCCGGCGCGCACCCGTGTGCCGGGCCTGCTGCTGGCCGGTTCGTGGACGGCCACCGGCTGGCCCGCGACGATGGAGAGTGCCGTGCGCAGCGGCCACGCCGCGGCCGACGCGGCGCTCGCCGCGGCCGGCACCCGCGCCCCGGTGGACCGGGGCGACGGGAGGTGGCCGAGGTGAGCAGCGGCCCCGTCGCCGGCGACCCCGCGAGAGCCGGCGTCCGTCCCCCCGGGCGCGCCGGGCACACCGGGCGAACCGACATCGCAAGCATCCGGCCGGCCCGCGCGGTCCGGCACCACCAGGGAGAGGGAACGCACGTGGAGTCACGCACCGGCACCGCCGGCGGAGGCACGGCGCACGCCGAACCGGTCTCGGTGCCGGAGCTGCTGGCCCGCAGCCGCACGCTCTGCACCCCGCCGCTGCGCGCCGCCGTCGCCCGTTTGGCCGCACCGATGGACACCGTCGGGGCGTACCACTTCGGCTGGATCGACCGGGACGGCACGCCGGTGAAGGGGGACGGCGGCAAGGCCGTGCGCCCGGCGCTGGCGCTGCTGTCGGCCCAGGCCGTGGGCGCGTCGGCCGAGGTGGGGGTGCCCGGTGGGGTCGCCGTTGAACTGGTACACAACTTCTCCCTGCTCCATGATGATCTGATGGACGGTGACGAGACCCGGCGCCACCGGGCGACCGCCTGGACGGTCTTCGGTCCGGCCCAGGCGATCCTGGTCGGCGACGCCCTGGCGACGCTCGGGACGGAGGTGCTGCTCGACGCCGGCGTGGCCGGTCCGGCGAGCGCCGCCGACGCCGCGCGCGCCGTGCGGCTGCTCACCACCGCCACCCGCCGGCTCATCGACGGGCAGGCGATGGACGTCGCCTTCGAGCAGCGCGACAGCGTCACCGTCGCGGAGTGCCTGGAGATGGAGGGCGGCAAGACCGCCGCCCTGCTCGCTGCGGCCTCGGCGATCGGTGCCGTGCTGGCCGGGGCCGACGACGAGGTCTCCGGCTCGCTCCAGCGCTACGGCCACCACCTGGGCCTGGCCTTCCAGGCGGTGGACGACCTGCTCGGCATCTGGGGCGCCACCGAGGTCACCGGCAAGCCGCACTGGGGCGACCTGCGCCAGCGCAAGAAGTCCCTGCCGGTCGCCGCCGCCCTGGCCGAGGGCGGCGCCGCGTCGCGCCGCCTGGCCGAGCAGCTGGCCGACCCGTCGGGCCGCGGGGAGGAGAGCGAGTCCGAGCTCGCCGCCCGGGCCGCGCTGATCGAGGAGGCCGGCGGCCGCGCCTGGACCCAGGAGGAGGCCCGCCGCCAGCACACGACCGCCCTCGCCGCCCTCGACGAGGTGCCCATGACCGACCCGGTGCGCGAGCACTTCGTCGCACTCGCCGAATTCGTGGTGGTACGAGAGAGGTGACGTTACGTTGACAGCAACCGCGGACGGCCGGCTCGACCCTGAGTACGATCCCGAGCCGGTCGCGGTGGGC
>NZ_JBFBDY010000956.1:0-1962 GCF_040683475.1 Kitasatospora sp. NPDC093558
AGCGCGCGTGCCGGTCCTTCACACCAGTGCCGGTAGATCACGTCTGCCGGCCCACAATCTCCGCCGGACCTTCAACTCCGCGAGGCGCCGACCGGCTCGGGCTGGTCCTCGACGGGCTCCGGCTCGCGCCGGGCCGGCCTCGGCGGTGCCGGGCGTGACAGGGCGGCGAGGCGGCGGTCGGCCTCGGCCTGGATGGCGTCCTTGTCGCCGATCTCGGCGTCCGGCACGGCGTCGGGCAGCAGGTCCTCCAGCAGCCGCAGCGGGCGGTACGCGAGGCCGAGCAGGCCCCACACCGCCATGACCGCGCCGACCAGGACGAGCAGCAGGCCCGCGCCGCGGCCCGGGCCGGTGCCGAGGACCAGGCCGACGGAGTCGGCGAGCGCGCCGCCGGGGCGCAGGAGCGGCTCGAAGACGTGGTCGGAGAGCGGCCCCGCGGTGAGGAAGCCGAGCGGCATCATCGACATGGCGAGCATCTGGTTGGTCGCGAGGACGCGGCCCTGGAGTTCCATGCCGACCTTGGTCTGGATGAGCGCCATCCAGTGCGCGTTGAGGATGATCAGCGCGGCCCACAGCACGAACAGGCCGGCCGCGGTGAGCGCGGTGTGCGGTCCGCTGCCGGCGACGACGGCGGCCAGGCCGACCACCGACGTGAAGCCGACCATGCCGACGGCGCGCCGCCGGGTGCCGCCCCACAGGGCCATGACGAGGCCGCCGGTCATCGCGCCGACGCCGCCGACGGCGGTGATGACGCCGAGCTCGACGGAGGTGCCGTCGGCGAGGACCATCGGGGTGACGAGGACGGTGGCCACCGCGAACAGGTAGTTGAACACGACGAAGAAGACCACCATCGCGACGAGGCTGTGCCGCCGGACGATGTAGCGCCAGCCGGTGACGACCTCGCGCAGCAGCGGCTCCTCCTGCCGGTCGAACATCGCGTCCGGGAAGCGGACGAGCAGCAGGCAGGTGACACCGGTCAGGAAGGTGGCCATGTCGAAGAGGACGACGCCGTGCAGGCCGATCAGCGACACCAGTACGCCGCCGGCCAGGACGGCCATCATGTCGCCCGCGCCGGTGCCGAGTTGGGCGAGGCCGTTGGCCTGGCCGAGGTAGCGCTTGGGCACGAGCTGGGTGATCGCGGCCAGGTAGGCGGGCCGTTGGAAGGCTGTGCAGACGGATCCGGTGCAGGCCACCACGTAGATGTGCCAGACGTGGAGGAGGCCCGTCCAGTGGAGCAGGCCCAGCGCGAGCATGCCCGCCGCCGCGACGGTGTCCGTCACGATCATGATCGTGCGGCGGTCCACCCGGTCCGCCACCGCGCCCGCGATCGGCAGCAGCAGGACGGCCGGCAGCACCGCGACGACCGAGATGAGGGCGAAGTCGAAGGCGGAGCCGGTCTGTTGGTAGACCCAGACGCCGAGCGCGAAGCCGGACAGGCTGGTGCCGATCATCGAGACGAACTGGCCGAGCGCCACCTTGGCGAAGGTCGCGAGCTCGGCGCGGGCCGCCGGACGCTTGGTCGCGACCTGTTCGGCCACGCCGCCGGTGGCCGCGAACCCGGCCAGCACGCGGGCGAGTTCGGCGGCCTGGTGCTTGAGGAAGTAGTGCCCGGCGCGCGGGATCACGGCGAGGTCGACGGTGGCGCCGAAGTGCTCCCACTCGGCGTACCGCTCCTCGTACAGCTGCGTGGCGCGGTCCTTCTCCCCCACCACGCACAGGATCGGCGCGGTCATGCACGCGGGCCGCTGCTCCCCGTAGGCGCGGGTGTAGAAGTCCTCGGCCTGCCGGACGTCGTGGCGCAACGCCCTGACCAGGAAGTCCTGTTCGGCGCGGTCGTAGACGTCGGTGAAGCCGCCCATCGCGCGCAGGTAGTCGAGGTAGGAGCGGTTGGAGAGCATCCGGTCGCCGGGCATCCGGCGGGCGAACCACTCGGCGAAGCGGCCGGGCAGGCGGGCCGCCGGGAAC
>NZ_JBFBDY010000957.1:0-1960 GCF_040683475.1 Kitasatospora sp. NPDC093558
GCCGTACTGCTGCGGGGCCGCGGGCCGGAACATCCGGTCGAACGCCTGGTACAGCTCAGGGCCCTTGGCGCCGGCCACGGCGAACCGGACGACGTCGCCGTCCGCCTTGCGGAGCGTGGCCCGCAGGCCGCCCTGCGGGTCGGTCTGCTCGTACTGGATCCCCGCGATGCCCTCGACCGCGAGCGTGTAGCTCTTCGGCTTGCTGCTGCCGAAGAAGCCGATGATCTGCTCGTGCAGCCAGGCCAAGCCGCCGCACAGCAGGGCGAGCCCGAAGCAGGAGAAGAAGACGGCGGCGTTCGCCCCCTCCAGCTTGGTCAGGTGGGCCTTCTCGATGATGTAGCCGAAGCCGAACAGCGATATCAGCGCGAGGATCATGAAGACGGCGACCCCGACCAGGAAGATCCCGTGCCAGTCCCACCCGGTCTCCTCGGGCTCGACCTTGAAACGCTTGTCCTCGAATTTCAGCGTGACGCTGCCGCCAGGCTCCGCCTGGACCCCCGTGATCTCGATCATGGGTGCGGAGCCTAGCGCCAGGTCACGACGACCCCGCACCGGGGTCCGGCCAGTGGAACCGACGCTCTACGGCACGACGGTCACCGGCCAGCGCCCCGCCTTCACCAGCCGGACGGCCACCGAGCCGATCACCCGGTGTCCGGCCTGCTCGGAGGCCCCGACGACGACGGCGTCGGCCCGCAGTTCGTTCGCGAGCTTGGCCAGCCCCGTATAGGGGTCGCCGCGCAGGGTCAGGAAGCGCCACTCGACCCGCCACACGTCCTTCACCCGCTGCTCGGCCTCGCGCAGGGCCGCCAGCAGTTCCTCGGCGATCTCCTGCGTCGTCTCCTCCACGGCCGCCCCCGCCAGCGCGGTGGCCGCGCCGAGTACGGGCTGGACGTACGCCACCGCGAGGGTCGCACCCTGCCGCCGGGCCAGGCCGGCCGCGTAGGCGGTGGCCCGCCAGGAGGAGTCCGAGCCGTCCAGCCCGGCCAGGATCACCTTCGGCCCGTCCGTCCCCAGCTCGAACCCGGCGGGTGCGACCGCCGCCCCGGGCTCCTCGGCGCCGCCGAGGGCCTCCGCATCGCTGTCGTTAGTCATGCGCCCGAGGCTATGCCCGCCACGGGGAGTGACAACACGGGGCACTCCGGGTGATGCCTGTGGTGCGGACCACCCGGGGCCGCTCCGGGAGCCTCGGTTTCGGTACCCGGCGCGGGCGGGCCGTCACTCCCCGTCGACGATGTGCGCGGCCTCACACCGCCCGTGGAGTGGTCCGGACCACTTCGGCAGGCTTTTTGATCTTGGAAATGGTGGCAAATCGGTCCAAAACTGCCCAATTCCTTGATCCTTACGCCCGGTAACACCTCGCTGACCTGCCTTGATCCGTAAATCCTTGAAACCGCTACGACCGCCCCCGTACCTTCGAACCCGTTGCACCGAGCACGCCGCTCCCCGGGCCTCACCGCCCAGGAGCCGGAACGGTGCCGAACCACGCGAGTGCGTGTCCCCGAAACCGACGGCCTTCCGAGGGCCTGGTTCCGCGCGCTCGCAGACCCTCCGAAAGGAACTTCATGACTTTCCGTAACGAGACCGCCGCTGCCACCGCCATCGCCACCCCGAAGCGCAACCGCGTCCGGATGGCTCTGATGGCCGGGGCGGTCCTCGCCCTGCCGGTGGCCGGCCTCGTCACGGCCACTTCCGCCTCCGCCGCGCCGTCCACCGTCTGGGACAAGGTCGCCGCTTGCGAGGCCACCGGCAACTGGGCGGTGAACTCCGGCAACGGCTTCTACGGCGGCCTGCAGTTCACCTCCAGCACCTGGTCCGCCTTTGGTGGCACCTCCTTCGCCCCGCGCGCCGACCTGGCCACCAAGGACCAGCAGATCGCCATCGGCGAGAAGGTCCTCGCCGCGCAGGGCCCCGGCGCCTGGCCGGTCTGCTCCGTCAAGGCGGGCCTGAGCTGAGTAAGCCC
>NZ_JBFBDY010000958.1:0-1958 GCF_040683475.1 Kitasatospora sp. NPDC093558
CACAAAGGCTTCCGACCCACCGGACCGCGACCGGCCCGGCGATCCACACCCCATTGCATGGAGGACGTGACGTGGCGAACGACGCCAGCACCGTTTTCGACGTAGTCATTCTCGGAGGCGGAAGCGGCGGTTACGCCGCGGCGCTCCGCGCCGCTCAGCTGGGCCTGAGCGTTGCCCTGGTCGAGAAGGGTGAGCTGGGCGGCACCTGCCTGCACCGCGGCTGCATTCCGACCAAGGCGCTGCTGCACGCGGCCGAGATCGCCGACGAGACGAAGGAGGCCGCCGAGTTCGGCGTGCTGGCCACCTTCCAGGGCATCGACATCAACGGCGTCCACAAGTACAAGGACGACGTCATCGCCGGCCTGTACAAGGGCCTCCAGGGCCTGGTCGCCTCCCGCAAGGTGACCTTCATCCAGGGCGCGGGCAAGCTCTCCTCGCAGACCTCGGTGGACGTCAACGGCCAGCGCATCGAGGGCCGCCACATCGTCCTCGCCACCGGCTCCGTGCCGCGCTCGATCCCGGGCCTGGAGATCGACGGCAACCGCGTCATCTCCTCCGACCACGCGCTGAAGCTCAACAGCATCCCGAAGTCGGCCGTCATCCTCGGCGGCGGCGTCATCGGCGTCGAGTTCGCCTCGGTCTGGAAGTCCTTCGGCGTCGACGTCACCATCGTCGAGGCGCTGCCGCACCTCGTCCCGCTGGAGGACGAGAACTCCTCGAAGCTGCTGGAGCGCGCGTTCCGCAAGCGCGGCATCAAGTTCGAGCTGAAGGCCCGCTTCTCGGGCGTCGAGTACACCGAGGCCGGTGTCCGCGTCTCCACCGAGAACGGCAAGCAGATCGACGCCGACCTGCTGCTCGTCGCCATCGGCCGCGGCCCGGTCTCGGCCGGCCTCGGCTACGAGGAGAACGGCGTCGCGATGGACCGCGGCTACGTCCTCGTCGACGAGTACATGCGCACCAACGTGCCCACCATCTCGGCCGTCGGTGACCTCGCCCCGACCCTGCAGCTCGCCCACGTGGGCTTCGCCGAGGGCATCCTGGTCGCCGAGCGCCTGGCCGGCCTCAAGCCGATGCCGATCGACTACGACGGCGTCCCGCGCGTGACGTACTCCAACCCCGAGGTGGCCTCCGTCGGCATCTCCGAGGCCAAGGCCGTCGAGCTGTACGGCAAGGACAAGGTCGTCACCCTCAAGTACAACCTGGCCGGCAACGGCAAGAGCAAGATCCTGAAGACCGCCGGCGAGATCAAGCTCGTCCAGGTCAAGGACGGCGCCGTGGTCGGCGTCCACATGGTCGGCGCCCGCATGGGCGAGCAGGTCGGCGAAGCCCAGCTGATCTACAACTGGGAGGCCCTGCCGGCCGAGGTCGCGCAGCTGATCCACGCGCACCCGACCCAGTCCGAGGCCCTGGGCGAGGCGCACCTGGCGCTGGCCGGCAAGCCGCTGCACGCGCACGACTGATCACGCCCCCACCCCCGTTCCCGGTACTTCCCGTACTTCCGTACGCAAGACTTGATAGGAGTCGCTGAAACCATGGCGGTCTCAGTAACACTGCCCGCGCTGGGCGAGAGCGTTTCCGAGGGCACCGTCACCCGCTGGCTGAAGGCCGAGGGTGAGCGTGTCGAGGTCGACGAGCCGCTGCTCGAGGTCTCGACCGACAAGGTCGACACCGAGATCCCGGCGCCGGCCTCCGGCATCCTGGCCTCGATCAAGGTCGGCGAGGACGAGACCGTCGAGGTGGGCGCCGAGCTGGCGATCATCGACGACGGCACCGGCGCCCCGGTCCCCGCCGCGGCCCCGGCCGTCGCCGCCCCGGCCCCGGTCGCCGCCCCGGCCCCGGTCGCCGCTCCGGCTCCGGTTGCCGCCCCGGCTGCTCCGGCTCCGGTCGCCGCTCCGGCCGCCCCGGCCGGCGACGCCACCCCGGTCCTGCTGCCCGCGCTGGGCGAGTCGGTCACCGAG
>NZ_JBFBDY010000959.1:0-1954 GCF_040683475.1 Kitasatospora sp. NPDC093558
GAGTCCGACTGCAAGCGGCTTCCGCCGGCGGTGTTCCCCGACACGGCCGGCAGCCTTGACCAGAACAGCTCCGGCACGTACTGCCTGGAGGTGGGACAGCAACTCTCCATATCCCTTGCCCAGCCGACCCGGCAAGCCATGTGGAGCCCCATTCGTACCTCGGACCCCAAGGTCCTGACTCCCGTCAATACGGAGGACGTCAACCTTCACCTCGTGGGCAGGGGCACGTTCCACGGTTCGGCACGGGGGAGGGCCGAGCTCACCGCCAGCCAGGATTTCGTCCGAGGATTCTGGACGGTCACGGTGGTGGTGAAGTAGGGCGCGCATGGAGCCGTGTCGGGTCTTCGGCGCGGCCTCAAGCAGCCGCAGTCCTTCCCCGCTCTCGACCGGACGGCGGATCGCTCGGACGAGCCGAGAAGCCTGCGGCTGCAACGGAGTTACGTCACGAACGAGCGCACGAGCGAATGGGTCGCCGATCCCGGCCGCCCGGGAGTCCGGGAGTGCTCACGGCCGTGCGGACGGGCGGTGCACCCGGTCAGTCGGCGTCCGTGCGGGGCGCCAGCTGCCGGCTGAGCCTGAGCACGTCGGCGACGGTCCGGGGGTCGGTGCTCGCCCGGAAGGCGGGGACGGGGTGGGCCTTGGGGCCGATGACCAGGCCGGTCCGTCCTTCGAGGGCGGGGTCGGTGGCCGCGACGACGGACGGCCTCGCGGCCACGGACGCGGGGCCGGCGGTGGAGCGTTCGAAGGTGCGGCGGACCAGCGGCCACAGCAGTCGCAGTGGCGGGGAGACGATCGAGGGCGAGGTCATGGTGCCGTTGGTCATGGCGGTCGCGGCGCCTCCGGGATCTGCGGCGAAGACCGTGATGCCGCTGTCGCGCAGGCGTGCGGCGAGGTCCAGGGTGTAGGCGAGGTTGGCGAGTTTGGCCCGGCCGTACCAGTGGAAGCCGTAGTAACCGCCCGGCGGTTCGACGGTGTCGAAGGTGCGCTTGGCGAGCTTGACGGCACCGGAGGTGACGTTCACGATCCGGCTGGGGGCACCCGCCCGGAGCCGGTCGAGGAGCAGCTCGGTCAGCAGGTACGGCGAGAGGTGGTTGACCGCGAACGACGCCTCGATCCCGTCGACGGTCTGCTGCCGCTGCGCGAACATCGCGCCGACGTTGTTGACCAGGACCTTCAGCGGCCCCCCGGCTGCCAGCCGGGTGGCGAGCGCCCGGACGTCGCCCAGTGAGGCCAGGTTCGCCGCCACGAACCGCGGCTCGCCTCCGGCCGCGACCGCGGCGATCCGTTCGACCGCGCGGGCGCCCCGCTCGGCGTCGCGGCCGACCACGGTGACGGCGAACCCGCGCGCCGCGAGGCCCAACGCGGTCTCCAGGCCGATTCCTCCGGTCCCTCCGGTCACGATCGCCCGTTGTTCCATGCTGTCCGCCCTCCGCCACCCCGCAGCCATAAAACGGATAGGTATCCGTTTCGATGGGGGCACGCTAACACAATCGGATGGCTATCCGTTTCTGGGAAGGTGGGTGGGGTTCCGTGGTGGCGGGGTTGCCTGGCGGCGGGGTTGCCTGGCGCCGGGGTTGCCTGGTGCCGGGCCCGGGCAGCGGTCAGCTGCGGGGGCGCAGGCCCGCCAGAAGGACGTCGAGGTAGATGCCGGTGCGTACGGAATCGCTGCCGCCGGCCCGAACGGCGTGCTGGATGCCGCACAGCAGGCGGCGCACGTCGTCGGCGTCGACGTCGGATCGGATGGCGCCGGTCAGGCGGGCACGGTCCAGAAGACGGGCGACAGCCCGATCGAGTTCGGCTTTCAGCTCCGAAGTGTGGGCCTCGGCGTCGACGGCGGATTCGAGGACGGCGGCGAACCCACTGTCCTCCAGTGCGCGCGCGAGGGCGAAGCTCAGCAGGCAGTGCAGGCCTTCGAGGGCGTCCTCGGCATCCGCCGCGGCCCGGGCCTCGCCGA
>NZ_JBFBDY010000960.1:0-1952 GCF_040683475.1 Kitasatospora sp. NPDC093558
AGGCCGAGGTAGGTCGGCTGCGGCGCGGCCTGGGCCTGGAGCCCGACCCGGTGGCGGACCACCTCGGCGGGCTCCAGGCCGGTGCGGTCGAGCAGGTGCTGGCGGGCCAGCACCGCACGCCCGAGGGCCTCGGGGCCGATCACCGGCGCCCGTCCAGGACCGAGCGCAGGACGTCGATCCGGTTGGTGGTGATCGAGTCGACGCCCGTGTCGCGCAGCCGGCGCATGGTGCGGCGCAGATCGGCGGTCCAGGTGGAGACGGCGAGGCCGGCGTCCCGCGCGGCGGCGGTGAACTCGGGGGTGACGAGGCCGAAGGGCGGGTTGAGGTAGCGCGGGCGCAGGTCGTCGAGCAGGGCGCGGACGGGCAGCCGGGGCTGCTTCCAGGTGAGCGCGATCTCGGCGTCGGGGGCGACGGCGCGCACGGCGAGCATCGCGGTGGCGGGGCCGCAGAAGGCGACGAGCCGTTCGGCACCGAGGCCGGTGACGACGGACCAGGTGACGGCGGCCGGGCCGGGCTCGTCGAGGTCGACGAGCAGCCGGCGGCCCTCGGGGGCGGCGGCGACGGTCTTGATCGCCTCGGCGAGCGTCGGCACGGCGAGCCCGCCGTGGCGCAGCTCGTCGAGCTGGTCGAGGGTGACGCGCCCGATGTCCCTGGGGTCGTCCCAGAGGCGTTCCAGGGTGCGGTCGTGGAGGAGGACGGGCACCTTGTCGCGGGTGAGCTGGACGTCCACCTCGACGGCGTCGGCGCCGCGGGCGAGCGCGGACTCGACGGAGGGGAGGGTGTTCTCGCGGTAGCGGTACGGGTCGCCGCGGTGGGCGACGGCCAGCACCGGCCGGCGGTCGGCGGGGATTCGGGTGGCCGGGGTCGGGGAGGCCTGCGTGCGGTCGGCGGTCATCGGATCAGCCCCGCGATCCACGGGGTGAGGTCGTGCACGCCGATGCCCTCGCGGTAGGCGGGCTCGCCGGGCACGGTGACGGTCATCGTGGTGGACGGCGGGAAGGTGCGGGCCTTGACCTGCACCAGGCCGCCCCACACCGAGTTCAGGAACGCGGGGACGCTGTCGCGCCCGACGTCGAAGGGGATGCCCTCGACGCTCACCACCGCCTCGTCGTGCGTGAACAGGCGGACGGTGACGGCCGGGCGGCCGTCGAACTCCAGCAGCGCCTCGTGCGGGATGGCGTCGAGCTCGCCGCCCGGGCCGCCGTCGCCGACCAGACCGGCGAAGGTCCGGTCGCGGCCGATGTCGTGCTCGGCGCGGGCCGTGCGGCCGTGCCGGTCGGCGACGGCCTCGATCGCGAGCACGGCGCTCTGGGTGGTCGGCAGGTGCGGGTGGGACATCCCGGTCGGGGCCTCTCGTTCGGCTCGGACTGCTCTGCGACGGGCGGCGGCTGTGCGCCGCGCACGGATCAGCGCCGCGGACGGATCAGCGGCGCTCGATCATCACGTTGGTCGACTTGATGACGGCCGTGGCGGGCGCGCCGGGCACCAGGTTCAGCTCCTCCGCCGACTCCCGGCTGATCAGCGACACCACGCGGAACGGCCCGGCCTGCACCTCCACCTGGGCGGCCACGTCGCCGAGTACGACGTCGGTGACGATCCCGGGGAAGCGGTTGCGCGCGGAGGACGGCCTGCCCTCCGCCTCGGCGTTCTCCGGCCGGGCCAACTCGCGGGCGAAGGCCGCCAGTTCGGCACCGGGGATGATCCGGTGGCCGTGCTCGTCCCGCTCGGCGGCGACCCGCCCGGCGTCCACCCAGCGCCGCATGGTGTCGGCGCTGACGCCGAGCAGCGACGCGGCCTCGCCGATGCGGTACGGGTTGACCGGCACGTCGGGCTGGCCCATGAGCGACTCCTGATGGTGGTTCGGGGACGGGCGGACGCGCACGGGCGCATCGCCGCCATCCTGCCGTACGGGGGCCCCGGCCCGCGATGCAGCACCGGTACGGCGCCGGCAC
>NZ_JBFBDY010000961.1:0-1942 GCF_040683475.1 Kitasatospora sp. NPDC093558
GCAGTGGCCCCAGCCCATCCCCGACTACGGCCCGCCACCCATCCCGCGCCGCCCGCGCAGGCGCGGTCGGCTGGTGCTGGTCCTCATCGTGCTGATCGTGCTGCTGATCTCCCTCGTGGGGTTCGTGCTGAAGTACCGGGCGACGCACACGTCCTCCACCGGGTCGGCGCCCGCCACCCGCACGATGGCGCCCGAGGTCCCCGCCGGGGGCGCCGGACGGAACGTCGTCCCGACCGCGTACCTCGGGACCTGGAGCGGCCAGGCCGTGTTCTCCAACTACGCGCCGGCCGGGGCCGTCACCCTCACGGTCGGCCCGGGCGGCATCGGCGACGAGAGCGCGGCGTCACGCCTCGACAGCGGCACCACCCGGTGCGAGGCCGCGTGGACGCTCGTCGAAGTCACGTCGGCGTCGTTGGTCTACACGTCGCGCCGGGTGCGGAGCACACCTGGCGCGTGCGCCGACGTGGACCTCACCGAACGCCGCGTCCTCGTGCTCCAGCTGGACGGCACGATCCAGTACGGCGTCAGCCGCTCGAACGTCATCACCCTGGCCGCGCTCATGCGGAGGATCGGCTGACCCCCTCCGCTCCCTCACCCCAGCTCGCGCACCGCCGCCAGGACGTCCAGCCCCAGCGTCGGGTCCGCGTCCTCGGGCAGGCTGACGGAGAGCCGGGTGAACAGGCCCGCGTAGCGGCGGGTGATCTCGCGGGCGACGTCGTCCACCGGGCCCGACACCGCGAAGGTGTCGAACACCTCGTCGTCGATCATCGCGGCCATCTCCTGCCAGCGCCCGCGCAGCGACAGCGGGTGCAGGCGCTCCTGGAGGTCCTCCCAGCCGTGCTGGGCGAGCACCGGGCGGTAGGCGGGCGTGGAGGCGTAGAAGGCGAGCCGCTCGCGGACGGCGGCGCGGTTGGCGGCGAGTTCCTCCTCCGTCCGCCCGGTGGCGGTCAGGACGCTCCCGGCGATCTCGAACGGGCGCGCCGTCCACGCGGCGCCCTCGGCCTCGGCGCCGGCGCGGGCCTCGGTCAGGCCGGGCAGCACCTGTTCGGCCAGGTAGGCGGGGGACGAGAACGGGTGGCTGAGGAAGCCGTCGGCCACGGCGCCGGCGGTGCGGGTCATGAGCGGGCCGACGCCGGCCAGGAGGATCCGGGGCACCCCGCCGGGCACCGGGTCGGGCGAGAAGACCGGGGACATCGCCGTGTGCGTGTAGAACTCGCCGCGGAAGCGCAGCCGCGCGCCGGTCTGCCAGGTGTCCCAGATGGCCCGCACGGCGTGGACGTACTCGCGCATGCGCGCGGCCGGGCGGTCCCAGGGCATCCCGAACCGCTTCTCGATGTGGGTCTTCACCTGCGAGCCCAGCCCGATGACGGCCCGTCCGCCGGAGGCCGCGTGCAGGCCCCAGGCCTGGTAGGCGAGGGTCATCGGGGTGCGGGCGAAGGCGACGGCGATGCCGGTGGCGAGCTCGATCGTCTCGGTCCGGTCGGCGGCGCGGGCGAGCTGGAGGAACGGGTCGTACGCGGTCTCGGCGACGACCAGCCGGTCCATGCCGCGGCGCTCGGCCAGCTCGGCGGCGTCCAGGATCCCCGCCGGGTGCCCGGAGGCGGTGGCGTCGAGGCGGAGGGCGGCGGTCGGGCGGTCCATGGCGGGGCTCCTGGTCACGGGGGCTTCGGCGCATACGTCGGTCATGCGTCGGCGTGCACCGACAGCCTGCCATGCCGTCACCTGCCCAGCTGCCCGGCTCCCTGACCGTCCGTGCGCCGGCGCCGCCCACCGGATCCGGACCGGGCACCTGCCCACCGCCGACGGCCTCGCCGGTCAGGACTCGCCCAGGTACGCGTGCAGTGCCGCGGCGCCCGCCAGCAGGGCCAGGCCGCGCGCCGTCAGCCGGTCGCGCCACTCGCCCAGCGTCTCCCGGAGCGGCTCCGGCCCGCCTGCCGTCCGG
>NZ_JBFBDY010000962.1:0-1936 GCF_040683475.1 Kitasatospora sp. NPDC093558
GGCGGTGTGCTGTGCTGCGTTCATGCCCCCACGATCGCGCCGCCGGCCGGACGCCGGATCGGCCACCGGGACGGGGACCCGGTCGTCCGTTGGTCCTAGGGCCGGTCAGGAGTCCGCGGCCCCGGGGGCCAAGCCCTCCGGGTCGGCCCCGGCGGCCCAGCGGTCCGGGGCGGTCCAGGCGGTCAGGGTGCGGCGGCTCTCGAAGCGGTGTTCGCGGCCGGTGACGGGGTCGGTGAACTCGACGACGGAGGCGAGCAGTTGGAGCGGCCGACGGAAGTCGTCGGCGGCCGGCTCGGGCAGCACCACCGGGTACACCGGGTCACCCAGGATCGGCACGCCGAGGCCGGACATGTGCAGCCGCAACTGGTGGGTGCGGCCGCTGAGCGGGCGGAGCCGGTAGCGGCCGAGGCCGTCGCGCCGTTCCAGCAGGTCGATCCGGCTCTCGCTGTTCGGCGGCGCGTCGACCTCCCGGGCCGCGATCACCCCGCGCTCCTTCACGATGTGGCTCCGGACAGTGCGCGGCAGGCTCAGCTCCGGATCGTAGGGCGCGACGGCCTCGTACTCCTTGCGGACCAGCCGGTCGCGGAAGAGCGTCTGGTACGCGCCGCGCTCCGCCGGCCGCACGACGAACAGGGCCAGCCCGGCGGTGAGCCGGTCGAGCCGGTGCGCGGGGCTGAGCGCGGGCAGGTCGAGGCCGTGCCGCAGCCGCGACAGCGCCGTCTCGACGACGTGCTTGCCGCGCGGGGTGGTCGCCAGGAAGTGCGGCTTGTCGACGACGACCAGGTGTTCGTCGCGGTACAGGACGGCCAGGTCGAACGGGACCCTGACCTCGTCCGGCAGGTCGCGGTAGAACCACAGGTGCGCACCCGGCGTGAACGGCTCGTCCGGCGCGACCGGCCCGGCCTCGCCCACGATCTCCCGCCCGGCCAGCGCGGCATCGACCCGCGCGGCACCGACGACCGCCAGCCGCTCGACGAGGTACGCCCGGACGGTCTCCCACGGCCCCTCGATCGGCAGCCGCAGATGCACGGGGTCCACACCGTTGCGCTGCGGAAGGGGGGACACCGGTCGTCGGCTCTTGCGTCTCATCTCGGTCCCCCAGCCTAGTCGGGCGGGCCACGGCCCGGCCGACCGGGGCGCGGGGAGGGCCCCGACCGCCCGGGTGGCGCCCGGCGGGTCGAGGTGCCGGGGTTTGGGGGTGCGGGGAAAGTGGAGGGGTGATCGAGGAGGAGGACGAGCCGGGGGACTTGCCGCCGCTGCATTTGCCGCGGCGGACGCGGGGGTTGTTGTACGGCGCGTTCCTGCTGCTGGCGGGGGCCATCGTGGCCGACCTGGTGAGCGGGCCCGGCACGACGCTCTCGCCGTTGCTGGCGGTCGCTCCGGTGCTGGCCGGGGCCACCACCCGGAAGGCGCGGGTGCCGCTCCTGGTCGGGGCGGCGGCGCTGCTGGCGGTGGGCGCGCTGGAGTCGGCGAACGAACAGCTGCCGACCGCCGTCCGGGTCAGCGTGCTGGTGACCGTCCTCGCCGCGACGCTGGCCAGTGCCGCCAACGTGCTGCTGGTCGCGGCGCGGGAACGGGAGCTGTTCCAGGTCCGGACGGTGGCCGAGGCGGCGCAGCGGGCGCTGCAGCGGCCGCCGCCGGAACGGATCGGCGGGCTGCGGGTGGCGGTGCGGTACGTTGCGGCGGCGGCCGAGGCGCGGATCGGCGGGGACCTGTACGCCGTCCTCGACACCCGGTTCGGGGTGCGGGTCCTGCTCGGGGACGTGCAGGGGCACGGGCTGCCTTCGGTGGAGACGGCGGCGGACGTGCTGGGGGTGTTCCGGGAGGGGGCGCGGACCGAGCCCGATCTCGGACGGCTCGCGGAGCGGTTGGACGCGGCGCTCGCCGCGCGGCCGGACGACGGGCGGTTCGCGACCGCGCTGCTGTTGGGCGTGGC
>NZ_JBFBDY010000963.1:0-1935 GCF_040683475.1 Kitasatospora sp. NPDC093558
AGCGCCGGGAGTGGGAGGAGCGGCGGCTCGCCGTCCTGGAGCTGTGCCTGGAGGCGGAGGTCGACGGCGGCCGGTGCACCGAGGCGGTGGCCGAGCTCACGGCCCTCGTCGAGGAGCACCCGCTGCGCGAGCGGCTCTCGGAGCTGCTGATGCTCGCGCTCTTCCGCTCCGGCCGCCAGGCCGACGCCCTCACGGCCTACCGGGTGGCCGACCGCCGGTTGCGCGAGGAACTGGGCGTCGGCGCCGGGCCCGGCCTGCGCGACCTGCACGGCCGGATCCTCGCCTCCGACGAGACACTGGCGGCGACCGGCGAGTGGGTCCTCACCGAACCGGAGGTGCCGCCCGCCGGCGCAGCCGATCCCACCTCCGCTCTCGTCCCGGCGCAACTGCCGGTATCCGCCGCCGACTTCACGGGACGGTCGGCAGAGGCCGAGGCGCTGCGCGCCGCCCTGCGGGAGCCGGGCAGCGTGCCCGTGGCGGCCGTCGCCGGCATGGGCGGGGTCGGCAAGACCGCGCTCGCCGTGCACGTCGCCCACGGCCTCGCCGCCGAGTTCCCGGACGGCCAGCTCTACGTCGACCTGCACGGCGCCGACGGCCGCCCCACCCGCCCCGAGGAGGCCCTGGCCGCGTTCCTGCGCTCCTTCGGCGTCGTCGGCGACGCGATCCCGGCCGGCCTCGCCGAACGCTCCGCCCGCTACCGCTCGTTGCTCGCCGGGCGCCGCGTCCTCGTCCTGCTCGACAACGCGCGTGACGCCGAACAGGTCCGCCCGCTCCTGCCGGGCAGCGCCGGCTGCGCCGTCCTCGTCACCAGCCGCACCCGCCTCGGCGCCCTGCCCAACGCCCGCTTCACCGAACTCGCCGTGCTCCCCGCCGAGGACGCCGTCACCCTGCTCACCCGGGTGGTCGGCGCCGAGCGGGTCACCGCCGAGGAGGACGCCGCCCGCGAACTCGTACGGCTCTGCGGCCAGTTGCCGCTCGCCGTCCGGATCCTCGCGGCCCGGCTGGCCTGCCGCCCGCGCTGGACGATCGCCCGGCTGCTGGAGCAACTCACCGGCGACCGCTACCGGTTGGACGCGCTGCGCAGCGGCGACCTCGCCGTCGAGTCCTCCTTCCGCTTCGGCTACGACCAGCTCGACGCCGAACAGGCCCGCGCCTTCCGGCTGTTGGCCACCCCCGAGGTGCCCGACCTGTCGCCCGGTGCGGTCGCCGCCGTGCTCGACCTGCCCGAACCGGACGCCGTCGAGCTCGCCGAGTCGCTGGTCGACTGCTCGATGCTGGAGAGTGTCGCCGGCCCCGATCGCTACCGCTACCACGACCTGCTGCGCGCCTTCGCCCGGCGGGCCGGCCTCGACGGCGCCGGCCCCGAGGAGGTGAGGGGCGCGCTGAGCCGCCTGGTCGACCACCACCACGCGCTCGTGACGGCCGCGCTCGGGGCGTCCGCCGCGCGGCGCGGCTTCGCCGTCGGCTCGTCCCCGGCCGTCGGCGCCCTGGTGAGCCAGTGCGCGAAGCTCCCCGGCCGCTCCGCCGACACCGCCCCGGCACTCGGACGGCTCGCCGAACTCCTCCTCGGCTGCTGCCTGTTGGCCGACTCGGGGCACGCCACCCGGCCCCTCGGGCACGCCGCCAACGCCCTCCTGCACGCGAGCCTCGAACAGGGCGACCACGCGGCCGAGGCCCGCGCCCGGCTGGTGCTCGGCCGCCTGCTCACCGAGGTCGGCTCGGTGCCCTCCGCTCTCGCCGAACTGCTCCGCGCCCGCGACCTGTGCACCACCTTCGAACCGGCCCGCCCACTGCTCGCCCTCGCCCACAGCTCCCTCGCCGCCTGCTTCCTCCAGACCGGCCGCCCCGACGAGGCCGTGACCGGCTTCTCGGCCGCCGCCTCCGCCTGGGACCGGGCCGGCGACCGCCGCTCCCTGGCCGCCGAACTCCTCAACC
>NZ_JBFBDY010000964.1:0-1931 GCF_040683475.1 Kitasatospora sp. NPDC093558
AGCCGGGCCACCGTTCGGGGGAGCGCTCTGACGGGAACCTGCGGCTGGGCCGGGGCCGGGCCTGCAGCTCGACGACGGTGCCGCTCGGGGGCGGTGCGCACCGCTGCACCCGACGGTCGGCCAGGGGAGCCCGCCATGCGCGCTGACGTCCTCGTCCGCCCGCCCCGGGCGCCCCTGGGCCCGTCCCGCCTACACCTCGCCGTGCGCCATCTTGATCAGGCGGTCCAGCACCTGGCCGCCGCTCACCCGCAGGCCGTCGTGCTCCCACTCGTTGGTGATCCAGGTCCGCAGGCCGCGCACCGCGCGGGCGGTGTCCAGCGAGTCGGCGGTGTCCACGTACATGTCGTCGTGGTAGACGGCCGCGACGACGGGCACCTCGTTGGCCGCGAGCCGCTGCGGGTCGTAGAGGTCGGGCCAGTCGGCCCGCGCGGCCAGCAGGTCTGCGGCTTCCTTCAGCGGCCGCAGCGCCGGGTCGGTGTCGAACATCCAGGGGTAGATCATCTCCCCGGTGAACAGCACCGGGGCGTCCGAGTCCAGCGCGGCCCGGGCGTCGAACTCGGGGAACTCCTTGCGGACCCGCTCGGCCGACCACGCGGTGCCGCCTCCGTCCACCGACCGCTGGCCGTAGATCGACTCGTGCAGCACGGCGTACAGCGGGCCCTCGGCGAAGGAGACCTTGGCCTGGACGCCGTACAGGAAAGTGTCGGAGAGCTCGGGCCCGGCCGGGCCCTCCACCCAGGCCTCCTCCAGCAGGTAGTGCAGGGAGCCGGAGCCGCTGCCGCCGCCCAGCATCATCCCGAGCGACTGGAAGGCCTCGACGGTGAGCACGCCGCCGTCGGGCAGCGCCGCCGGGGCGGCGGCGAGGTGCGCGGCGATCCGCCGCACCGCTTCGACGTCCTGCGGGAAGCGCGTGTAGTGACCCTCGTTCTTGCGGACCACCCGCGGGTAGGCGGCCCGGTAGACGTCGTCCGCCGAGCTCCGCAGGCCGGAGAGGCCGCCGGTGATGAAGGCCTCCGTCAGGCCCTCGGGGGCGATCGAGAGGTAGGTGAGGGTGCAGAAGCCGCCGAAGCTCTGGCCGAGCACGCTCCAGCGCCGGTCCGCGCCGAGCAGGTGGTGGCGGATCAGTTCGGCGTCGCGCACGATCGAGTCCGCGCGGAAGTGCGCCAGGTAGTCCGCCTGCTCCCGGGCGCCGCCCCGCCGGGCGAGGCTCTGGCGGGTCGCGGGGGTCGAGCGCCCAGTGCCGCGCTGGTCGAGCAGGAGCACCCGGTAGTCGTCCAGGGCCCGGTCCAGCCAGGCGTCCCGGCCGAGCGGGCGGGCCGCCTTGCCGCCCGGGCCGCCCTGCAGGAAGAGCAGCCACGGGAGGTCGTCCCGCTCGCGGCCGGCGGCGACCACCTCGCGGGCGTACACCGCGATCCGCTCGCCCTCCGGGGCGGCGTGGTCCAGCGGGAGCTGGAAGACGTGGTCGGTCGTGACAATCCCGGGCAGCCGGCTGGCGGTGGACATACAACTCCTCGGTCTCTGCAGGTCACAGCGGTCACGTCGCCGTTCACGGTGTCACCGGGTGCGGGCGCCGCGACACCCGCACCGTATCCTGGCCGCCGTCGGGCACCGGTTCGACTGCCGCGCTCCAACCCGGGGCGCGCCCGAGACCGGCCGACGCCGGGACCACGCGGTTCGCCGCCAGGGCCATCGGTGACGGTCTGTCGGTGACGGCCCGCCGGTGACCGCCGGGCTGCGGCCGAGCGTGACCTGGGGCCGGTGTGCGGCGTTCACTCCGGGGGCCCTGTGTGCGCACCGCGGCGGCATCCGCGCCGCGACGGCGCCCCGAGCGCGAACCCGCGCGGCTGCACACGGCACCGCGTCCGGCCGCCGCGCGCGAGCGGCCGACCGGGGCGGCGCGCCACGACGAGGGGGCGTCACCGGCCTGCCGG
>NZ_JBFBDY010000965.1:0-1930 GCF_040683475.1 Kitasatospora sp. NPDC093558
CCAGGTCACGGCCTCGTGGGCGGGGTAGCCACCCGCGAACAGCGGCAAGCTCCAGACCTCGTTGTGCAGGACCACGGCGCGGCGCAGCGCGGCGAGGTCCTCGGGCCGGTCGGAGGCGGGGTGGAGGCGGTCGAGGTTGAGCGCGATCCCGACCTCCCGGGCTCCCGCCGCGCGGAGCGCCTGGACGGCGAGCCCGTGGCCGACGAGGAGGTGGTGGGCGGCCGCCAGTGCCCCGCGGCCCTCCCGGGCGCCGGGGGCGTGCCGGCCCTCGGCGTAGCCGACGAAGGCGGAGCAGAAGGGCTCGTTGAGGGTGATCCAGCGCTCGACCCGGTCCCCGTAGCGTTCGGCGGCGAGGGCCGCGTACTCGGCGAACGCCTCGGCGGTCTCCCGGACGCGCCAGCCGCCACGGTCTTCCAGGGCCTGTGGCAGGTCCCAGTGGTACAGGGTGGCGGCGGGCGCGATCCCGGCGGCGAGCAGTTCGTCGATCAGGCGGTCGTAGAAGTCCAGGCCCTTGGCGTTGGCCGGGCCGGTGCCGCCGGGGACGAGGCGGGGCCAGGCGATCGAGAAGCGGTAGCCGTCGACGCCGAGCTCCCGGAGCAGGGCGACGTCCTCGGGGTAGCGGTGGTAGTGGTCGCAGGCGGTGTCGCCGGTGGCACCGCCGAGGGTGCGGCCCGGGGTGTGGCTGAAGGTGTCCCAGACGGACGGGCCGCGGCCGTCCTCGTCGTGGGCGCCTTCGATCTGGTAGGCGGCGGTGGCGGCGCCGAAGCGGAATCCGGCGGGCAGGTCGGGGAAGGCCGGGGAGGTCACGGGTGTCCCGGCGCCGGAGGGCGCGGCGCTCACAGCTGCGGCGCCAGCCCGCGCTCGCGCAGCCAGGCCAGCTGGACGGGCGGGTTGGAGCCGCAGCCGCCGGCGTGGTCGGCGAACGGCCACACCGTCATGGTGCGGTCCTCGCCCGCGTAGTGGTTGAAGGCGGCGTAGACCGTCCGGGGCGGGCAGATCGGGTCCATCAGGCCGACGCTGAACAGGGCCGGAGCGGTGGCCCGCTGGGCGAAGTTGACGCCGTCGAAGTAGGCGAGGGTGGCGAAGGCCGGCTGCACGCGCTCCCGACTGTGCCAGCGCAGGTAGTTGACGATCTCCTGGTAGGGGCCGTCCAGGCAGGTCTGCGCGCCCTCGCGGTAGTGACACAGGAACGGGACGTCCGGCATCACCGCGGCCACCGCGTCCCCGGCGAGCCCGGCCACGGCGAGGGACAGGCCGCCGCCCTGGCTGCCGCCGGCCACGACGATCCGGCCGGCGTCGAGACCGGGCAGCTGCGCGACGGCGTCCACGGCGCGCACGCAGTCGGTCATCAGCCGCCGGTAGTAGTAGTTCTCGGGCGAGTCGATGCCCTTGGTCATGAAGCCCCCGACCCACTGGGTGCCGTCGCCCATGCCGTGGTCCGGGGTGTCGTGGCCCTGGCCCCGGCTGTCGACGACGAGCTGGGCGTAGCCGGCGGCGGACCAGAACAGGTGCTCGGTGGGCAGCCCGCGGCCGCCGCTGTATCCCATGTAGGTGACGACGACGGGCAGCGGGCCTTCCGCGCCGCGCGGGCGCAGCAGCCAGGCGGCCACCGGCTCGCCGTTCCAGCCGGGGAAGCGCACGTCGTCGACCTCGACGGTGCGCAGTCCGTACTGCGCGGTGACGCGTTCGGCCTTGACCGCCCCGCCGTGCGAGCGGGCCTCGGCGAGGGTGCGCTGCCAGAACTCGTCGAAGTCCTGCGGGGCGGTCGACTCGGGCCGGTAGCCGGCGAGTTCGTCGGCACCGAAGTCGGGGACGGGCATGGGGGATTCCTCCGGGTGCTGCGAGTTCGAGGTCAGGTGGTGGGGTGCGAGCAGTGACATGCGGGCCGCCTCCGGGCGGCTGGTGACGTCGGGTCGGCGCCCGTGTGGCG
>NZ_JBFBDY010000966.1:0-1928 GCF_040683475.1 Kitasatospora sp. NPDC093558
GGATGCTCGCCGCCCTCCCCCTCCTCGGCGCGACGGCCGTCGCCGCCCCCGCCACCGCCCACGCGGTGGCGGGCAGCGGCAACCTGATCGTCAACGGCGACGCGGAGGCCGGCGGCTACTGCACCACCGACTGGAGCGCCGCCACCACCGTCCCCGGCTGGACCGTCCAGGCCGGTGGCGTCAACGTGATGTGTCACAGCGTCGGCTCCTTCGGCCTGCCGAACGACGGCGCGACGCCCGGCAAGGCCTTCTTCGGTCCGGGCAACTTCGGCGACGGCTCGATGGCGCAGACCGTCGACGTCTCCTCCGCCGCCGCGGCCATCGACGGCGGCGGGGTGCACTACAACCTCGCCGGCTGGCTGGGCGGCTGGACCACGTACGGCGGCTACGTCGCCGTCAGCCTGCACTTCAAGGACGCGGGCGGGAACCCGGTCGGCACGACCGCCAAGCTGCCGACCGTCTCCGCGACCGACCGCGGCCTCGCCACCAAGTTCCTCTCCCGCAGCGCCACCGGCTCCGTCCCGGCCGGCGCGCGGTCGATCCAGGTCGAGGTGCAGTTCCTCTCCACCACGAACGAGACCGGCTACCTGGACAACCTCTCGCTCACCCTCGACACCCCCGTCGCCGCCCCCGCCCCGGTCGCCCCGCCCGCGTCCGCCGTGCCCGGCTACGACCACGTGTTCACCGTCATGATGGAGAACACCGACTACAACCAGATCATGAACGACCCGGCGGACACCCCGTTCATCCACGGCCTCATGACCCAGGGCGCCACCCTCACCGACGCCCACGGGGTCTACCACCCCAGCGACGAGAACTACATGGCCATCGCGGGCGGCGACACCTACACCAAGGGCGCCACCTACTGGCCCAACATCAACTCCCCGCAGCGCAACCTCGGCGACACCATCGAGGACGCCGGCAAGACCTGGAAGGCCTACGAGCAGGGCATGGGCACGCCCTGCAACACCACCACCCAGTACGACGCCAAGTACATGCCGGACGACGCGCCGTTCATCAACTACACCGACATCAGCGGCAACCCGGCCCGCTGCGCGGCCCACCTGTTCGACACCACGCAGCTGACCACCGACCTCAAGTCGGCCGCCACCACCCCGAACTTCTCCTGGATCGCCGCCGACGACTACTACGACGGCGAGGCCTCCGGCAACGGCAGCGCCACCAGCCTCCAGGTCCAGGACGGCTGGCTGAAGCAGACCCTCGCCCCGGTCCTGTCCTCGCCCGCGTGGACGCAGCAGCGCTCGCTCCTGCTCCTCACCTGGGACGAGAGCTCCGGCGAGGCGTACAACCACGTCGCCACCATCGCCGTCGGCTCGCAGGGCACCGTCCCGGCCGGCACCAGCAGCCCGCTGCACTACGACCACTACAGCATCGGCCGCACCATCGAGTCCGCCCTCGGCCTGCCCGGGCTGACCGCCAACGACACGTACGCGACCCCGCTCAACGCCGCGTTCGCCCCGTCCACGGCCACCGGCCCGACGCTCACCGGCGACCTGAACGAGGTCGCGGGCGGCGGCAACGTCACCTTCCGCTACGCGCTGCCGGACACCTCGAAGGTCAGCGCCAAGAACTGGGTCGGCGTCTACCCGGCGGGCGTCACCCCCGGCTCCCGCTCCTCCCTGACCTGGGCCTACACGCCCAACCAGAGCGGCGCGGTCACCCTGTCGACCGGCAAGCTGAGCGGCGCGGGCACGTACGACGTGTACTACCTCGCCAACGACGGCTACGCGGTCCTCGCCGGCCCGTTCCGGCTGACCGTCGGCTGACACCGGCTCGGCGACGACCACGGCCCGGACGCCCGCGTGGCGGAGCGGCAGCGGGTGGGGGTCGGCGCTGCGGCGACATGGCGGTATAAAAAGGCTGTGGTCGGAGTGGACTTGGGCTTCCGGGGCGGCGGGTGCGGGGGT
>NZ_JBFBDY010000967.1:0-1925 GCF_040683475.1 Kitasatospora sp. NPDC093558
GGGGCCGCCGGTGCGGCCCCGGCCAGGGGAGGTCAGCTCGCGGTGCAGGTCAGGGACGGAGCGGTGTTGCCGCCCGAGTACGTCGCCTGGAAGCCGAAGCTGGTGGTGGCGTTCGGCGCCAGCGCGCCGTTGTAGGCCTGGTTGGCGGCCGTCACCGTGGTGCCGCTCTGGGCGGTGGTGGCGTTCCAGCTGTTGGTGAGCTGCTGGTTGCCGCCCCAACTCCAGGTGACCGTCCAGGACTTGGTCGCCGCGGTGCCCGTATTGGCAACGGTCACATTGGCCGTGAAGCCGCTGCCCCAGTCATTGGCGACCGCGTAGGTGGCGGAGCAGCCGCTGCTGCTGCCGCCGCCCGACGCCGCCGTGGTGGCGGTCACCGCGGCGGAGGCGGGAGAGACGTTCCCGGCCGCGTCCTGCGCGGTGACGGTGTACTGGTAGGCGGTGGCGGCGGCGAGGCCGGTGTCGGTGTAGCTCGTGCCGGTCACGGTCGCGACCTTGGTCCCGTTGCGGTAAACCGCGTAGCCCGTCGCGCCGGCCGGATCGGTGGATGCCGTCCAGCCGAGCGACACACTGCTGCTGGTGGTGCCCGTGACGGTCAGCCCGCTCGGCGCGGTCGGGCCGGTGTTGCCGCCGGAGCTGCCGAACGCCGGGTAGGCGTTCTGCACCAGCTGCCGGAACTGGACGGGGAACCACTGCCCGGCCGGGATGTTGGAACCGGGGATGGAGTCGGTCGGGTAGGTGTTGCCGTTCCCGTCGGTCTGGGTGCCGTTCGGGTCGCAGTGCGGGTCGCCGTGGGGGTGGGAGGCGTCCGGGTAGTCGCCGTCCGACTCGCCCGGCGGTTTGACCCAGAGGAACGCGATGATCGGGTTGCCCGTGCCGTACGGCAGGGACTGCGGGCGTGCGCCGATGCCGGCGCCGTTGATGTTGCACCAGTCGCCGCGGAAGGGCTTCCGGTCGACCCTGTTGGCCGCGACGTACGCGTCCGCCGTGGTGGGGGCGGAGTTGAGCGCGGTGGGCCGGGCGGAGCCGCCCCAGCCGTTGCGCGAGGTGTCGACCAGCATGCCGATGCTGCTCGGGAACCCGTTGGACACCAGGGTGGCGTACATCGCGGCGTCGTAGTGGTACTCGTCGAACGCGGGGTTGTACTGGTAGAAGTTGGCCGACTTGAGCGGCTGCCCGCCGACCGTCAGGTCGGGGTCGGGCAGGAACGGCTCGGTCAGCGGGGTGGTGTTGGCGGTGTCGCTGATGAATCCGTCGACGCTGGCGAACCCGGCGGTGGTGGCCTGGGCGACCTTGGCGTACTCCCGGCCCGCCGGCACCATGTTGGTGGACCAGCCGAGCCAGCCCGCGTGGCCGATGTCCAGGTAGTCGTACACGTTGGGGATCGCGTGCAGCTTGTTGAGCGCGTACTCGACGCCCGATTCGTAGAACGGGGCGGCCGTGGCGCAGGCCGGCTTGGACTGGTTGGTGACGGCGTTGGGCAGGGAGTCCGGCTCGATGATGGCCGCGATCCGGAGGCCGGCGTACTTCGGGTTGGCGAGGACGGCCGCGATCGGGTCGATGTACTGCGTCTCGTACGTGGTCAACCCGGCCGCGGTGGCCGGGAGTTCGCCGTTGGAGGCGATGGCGGCGCAGTCCCGCCCCGGCAGGTCGTAGACGACGACCTGGAAGACGACCGGCGTGGTGCCCTGTTGCTGCTGGGCGAGCGCGTGGTCCAGGTGGGCCTGGAGGCCGAGGTGGGTGGCGTCGCCGGCGATCGCGCCGATGTGGTCCATCCAGACGGCGGTGGGGTTGGCGGCGACCTGGGATTCGAGGGCGCCCAGGGTGCCGCCGTCGGCGGAGGCCTGGGCCTTGACCTCGGCCGCGAAGTCGGGGTTGAGGTAGCCGGTCGCGCCGGCGAACGGGTTGGCGACGTGGGCGGCGGCTCG
>NZ_JBFBDY010000968.1:0-1905 GCF_040683475.1 Kitasatospora sp. NPDC093558
GGTCGGCCCCGGCCAGGTGCCGGTTGTCGAAGGCGCGGGGCAGCCGGGCGCTCGCCCGGCGGGCTTGCTCGGTGCTGCGCACCCCCAGCACGACCCGGGCGCCGGCGCGCCCGAGCTCGCGGGCGGTGACCAGGCCGATGCCGCGGCCGGCTCCGGTGATGAGTACCGTCCGGCCGGTCATGCCCGGCAGGTCGGCAGCTGTCCACTTGGCCATGGGGCTCCTCTCCTCTCGGTCGCTGCGGTGTCGGCCGCCACGCGGAGGCGCTGCGTCGTTCCGCCGCTACCAGTGGACGGCACCCGGCAGCACGGATGAAGGACCCGCTCAACCACTGACCGGCGGTCAGTGGTTGAGGTCGCTCGCGGCTGCGACGATGGTGGCCGCACAGCACTCGACCCCTGGGGCGGACCTATGGAGCAGACGGTGGACCGCGCGTCATTGGGCGCCTTCCTGCATGCCCGGCGCGAGGCCCTGCAACCGGAGGACGTGGGACTGCGCCGCGGATCGCGCCGGCGTGCCCGCGGGCTGCGACGGGAGGAAGTGGCCGAACTGTGCGTCATGACGGCCGACTACTTCGCCCGGCTGGAACGGGGTAACGGGCCGCAGCCCTCGCAGCAGATGGCGGCCGCCATCGCCCGCGGACTGCGCCTCACCCCGGACGAGCGCGATCACCTGTTCCTCCTGTGCGGACACAGCGCTCCGCGCCGGCGGACGCGCAGCGAGCACATCAACCCAGGCCTGATGCGCATCCTGGACCGGCTTCAGGACACCCCGGCACAGGTCATGGGCCCCCTCGGCGAGACCTTGCTGCAGACGCCTCCTGCCGTCGCCCTGCTCGGAGAACAGACCCACTACACCGGGGAAGCCCGCAGCGCCCCCTACCGGTGGTTCACCGACCCGGCCGCCCGTGTGCGGTACCTCCCCGACGATCACGGCCTCAACAGTCGGGTGAACGTCGCGCTCCTGCGGGCAGCGTCCACCGGGCAAGGGCCCCGGTCACAGGCCGCCCGTCTCGTGGCGAGCCTGCTGCACCGAAGCACGGAGTTCGCGTCACTGTGGGACCGCCAAGAGGTCGGCCTGCGCTGGAGCGACACCAAACGGTTCGTCCACCCGCAGGTCGGGCGCATCGACCTGTTCTGCCAGAATCTGCAGGACCCCGACCAGTCGCAGTCCCTGCTCGTCTTCACCGCGACGCCCGGGACCGACAGCCACGACAAGCTGGCGCTGCTGAACGTCCTCGGCCCGGACAGCCTCCCGATCGGCTGACGCCCGCGAGCCCAGGTCACCGCGGTTGAGCCCGCAGCTTCACGAACAGCACTCCTTCACGAACAGCACGCCGCTGCCCGTGACCGCCCTCGGCTTCGTCGGGCACGAGCTGCGTCAGCCGACGAGCGAGCCGAAGGCGGTCGACGGCCGCTACTGCTCGACGGTGATCAGCTGCCCGCTCGGGCCGAGCGTGGTGCGTCGGTGGGTGAGGGCCGCGACCGAGCGGGTGTCCTCCCGGCTGCGGTAGAGGCTGATCGCCGTGGAGCGGTGGACGGCGGCCTCCCGGTCGCGGCCATGGCGGGTGAGGAAGGCGGCATACTGTGCCTGGGCCTGACTCAGCAGCATGTCGTCCCCGGTGTCGGCACTCAGCCCGATCAGCTCGCTCCAGGCGGCCTCCGCCTCGGCGGTGCGGCCGAGGCCGTCAAGGGCCAGGGCCTCGAAGAGCAGTGCGCCGCGCGCCGGTTGGGTGTGCGGCGCGTCGGCGAGCAGGAAGCGGCAGCGGCGGGCGCGGCGGAGGGTGTGCGTCATCGGCACCGAGCACAGCTGGGCGACGCACATCCGGGTCAGCACAAAGGCCTCCAGCCAGTGGTCGCCCTCGGCGGTGGCGGCCGACAGGGCCTGCTCGAAGCAACGGTCGCCCG
>NZ_JBFBDY010000969.1:0-1898 GCF_040683475.1 Kitasatospora sp. NPDC093558
GGCTGAGGGCGACGAACCGGGACCACGAGGCCTACGACTTGCGAGTGCGCCATACCCGGACCCCCGCGCCTACGGCTTGCGGGCCACCGCGCCGTACATGCCCACCCGGTCGGCGCCGGGGCCCGGTGGCTGCTCGGGCCGCCAGAGGGGGACGGGGACCACGCCCGGGTCCAGCACCTCCAGCCCCTCCAGGAACGCGCCGACCTCCTCCCTGCTGCGCCCGACCAGCGGGGCCGCGGCCCGGTCGTAGATGCCGGTGACGCGGTCCCGGACGGCGGCCGGGATGAAGTCGGCGGTGCCGTGGGACAGAACCAGGTAGCTGCCGGACGGGAGCGCGTCGAGCAGCGTGGCGACGGCCCCGTACGGCTCGTCCTCGTCGCGCAGGAAGTGCAGGACGGCCGCGAGGACGAGCCCGACCGGCCGCCCGGGTTCGAGCAGGCCCGCGTCCTCGACGGCGGCGAGCAGTCCGGCCGGTTCGCGCAGGTCGGCCCGCAGCACGGCGGTCCGCCCGAGGCCGGTGCCGGCCAGCAGGGCGCGGGAGTGGCTGAGCACGACCGGGTCGTTGTCGACGTAGACGACTTTCGCGCCGGGCCGCACCGACCGGGCGATCTCGTGGGTGTTGCCCGCCGTCGGGATCCCGGTGCCGACGTCGAGGAAGCGGTCGACGCCGAGGGCGGCGACGCAGCGCACCGCCCGGGTCAGGAACGCCCGGTTGGCCCTGGCCGTGGAGCGGAACTCCGGGTTCGCCGCGAGCGCCTTCTCGGCGGCGGCCCGGTCGGCCGGAAAGTGGTCCTTCCCGCCGAGGTAGTAGTCGTACATCCGGGCCGGGTGCGGGACGTCCGGGCGGAGGTCGACCGGGACCCCCGGTTCGCCGGGTTCCCACATGCGCTCGTACCCCACCGCCGCCACCTCGTCCGTGGAAGATCAGCCCGTCGAAGATCAGATGATCCGGAGATGCCCCGTGGCGGCCAGCGTAGGGCCTCGCCCCCGCACCCCGTGGCTGTTGGTCACTTCACCCCCTTATGCCCTTGCTGTCACTCGCATGGGCGAGCGATTCGCTCGTAGGGCGCGCCCGGGGCTTCCGGCGGAGGATGGGAGTCCCGGGGGCGTCGACGGGAAGGCGGACGGGTCATGGCGATCGGCATGGCGGACATCCGGGAGTGGCGCGGCCAGGCGGTCGTGGACGAGAAGGGCGGCCGGATCGGCTCGCTGGAGTCCGTGTACGTGGAGACGTCCACCGACGAGCCGTTCTTCGCGACCGTGACGGTCGGCGTGATGGCCGGGCGCCGGCTGGTCTTCGTCCCGCTGGACGGGGCCGTGGTCGGGCCGGGCTACGTCAAGGTGGCGTTCCCGAAGAGCGTGGTCAAGCAGGCGCCCGCGATCGGCACGGACGACGTCCTGCCCGCCGTGGACGAGCCCGCCGTCTTCGCGCACTACGAGCTGCCGTACGCGACCGGCGCCGGCGGTGAGCGCCGACTGGCCCGGCGCTGAGGGCGCTGCGCGCGCCCCGGCGCCGAAGGCCCGCGAGCACCGTCCGGCCACGGCTGCCGCGGCAGGCTCGGATACCCCACCGGGTACACTGGTCAGTCGACAGCCGACGTGAAAGGTGGCCCGCACATGCAGGTGGACGAGGAGGCGGTCGGCGCGGTCCTGAACCGGCTGCGCCGCGCGCAGGGCCAGCTGGCCGGAGTGATCGCGATGATCGAGGCGGGCCGCGACTGCAAGGACGTCGTGACCCAGCTCGCCGCGGTGTCCAGAGCCCTCGACCGGGCCGGGTTCAAGATCGTCGCCAGTGGCATGCGCCAGTGCATGGCGGCGGCCGACGAGGACGCCGCGCCGATGAGCGAGGCGGAGCTGGAGAAGCTGTTCCTCGCCCTGGCCTGAGCCCGACGGCGACC
>NZ_JBFBDY010000970.1:0-1885 GCF_040683475.1 Kitasatospora sp. NPDC093558
GATCCAGGCGGTGAACTTCCAGGGCTTCACCACGCTGCTGCCCCGGGTCGCCCGGCAGGCGGGCCAGGAGACCGTCCTCGCCGTCGAGATCACGCGCGAGGGCTTCGAGTGGGCCCTGCGCAACGCGTGCCTCTCGCACTACGCGCCGGGCCTGCACACCGACCGGGCCGCCTGGCAGCGCGCGTTGAAGGGCGCGCCCGCCCGCGTCCAGTGGGATCCCGAGCGGGACGTCCACCTGCGGCCGCTCCCCCACCGGGCGCTGCAGCTCGGCCTCTCCGGCGAGGCCGCCCACCGCTACGCGGACGAGTGGATCGTGGACGTCACCGATGCGACGCCGCTCGCCCACGAGGTCCACGGTCTCGTCCGTGCCGGCGACCTGACGGCGGCCCGCGCGCTGCTCCCCGAGGAGCCGCCGTACCCGGCCGGCGACGATCTCCTCGCGCAGCTGCGCGGCTGATCCCGCGGAACGGGGTGCGGCGGACACCGGAGTGCCGCCGCACCCCGTGGTCCGTCAGAGCCCGCCGGTGTACAGCAGCTTGTTGGGCGAGGTCTTGCTCACGTTCAGCGCGCCGCTCGTGGACCGCTCGCCGATCCAGAGCCGGACGTCTTCCGCCGTGGCCCGGGGGTAGGCCTCCTTGAGGAGCACCGCGACGCCCGCCACGTGCGGGCTCGCCATCGAGGTGCCGTTCAGGGAGACGGTGCCGCCTCCGGCCTTCGCCGAGACGATGCCGACGCCGGGGGCGTAGATCGCCACGCACTTGCCGAAGTTGCTGAAGCCGGCCTCGTTGTCGTTGATGTCGGTGGCGCCGACGGTGATGGCGCGCTCCGCGCCCGCCGGGGAGACGTCGCAGGCGTCCTGGGCGTCGTTGCCGGCGGCGACCACCGGCGCGATGCCCTGTTCCGCCACGCGGTTGACGGCGCGGTCGGTGAGCATCGAACGCGCCCCGCCGAGCGAGGCGTTCATGACGGCGGGCTGCTGGGCGTGCAGGGCGACCCAGTCGAAGCCGGCGATGATCGCGGAGTTGGAGCCCCGCCCGTCGCAGCCGAGCACCCGGACGGCGATGAGGTTCGCCTTGTGCGCGACGCCGTACGTGGCGCCGCCGATCGTCCCGGCGACGTGGGTGCCGTGGCCGTGGCAGTCCTGGCCGTTGCGCCCGTCGCCCACCGCGTCGAAGCCGGGCACGGCGCGGCCGGAGTCGAACTCGGCGTGCTGGAAGTCGATCCCGGTGTCGACCACGTAGGCGTTGACCCCCGCGCCCGTACCCGACACGTCGTACCGGCCGTTGAGCGGCAGGTTGCGCTGGTTGATCCGGTTCAGGCCCCAGGTGGCGGCCGGGGTCCGAGGAGTGAAGCGCTCGCCGGCATCGGTCGCGGTGACGAGACCGTCCTGGTGGACGGCCTCCACGCCCGGCAGGCCGCGCACGGCGGACAGCTGTCGGCCGGTCAGCTCGGCGGCGAAGCCGTGCAGCACGGAGGTGTAGGTGAACCGGGGGGTGACCTTCGGCACGGCGGCGGTCACCGAGGCCGGCTCGACACCGTCCTTGAGCGTGACGATGTACCGGTCGGGGATGGCCTCCGTCGTGGTGACCAGCGGCGCAAGGGCCGCCTGCGGATCGCGGGGCGGGGTGGTGTGCGCCGCGGCCGGGGCGGCGGCGCCGAGGGGCGCGAGCAGGAGGAGGAGTGCGGCGAGGACGTTGCGCGCCGAGCGCATGCGGTGCTCCCGTCGGATCGGGTGGGTACGGGCATTCGATCCTTCGGTCACGATGCAAAACGGCTTGAGCGCCGACCATCCGATCGGCCCAGACCCAGGCCCGGACTCAGGCCCAGGCCCACCGGACAGCGGACCCTCACCGCCTCCCCTGGAGACCTCAGCCGGTGACCTCCA
>NZ_JBFBDY010000971.1:0-1882 GCF_040683475.1 Kitasatospora sp. NPDC093558
CGCGACCACCGGGGAGGACGTCAGCTCCGCGAGTCGTCCGTACAGCCGGGCGATCAGCGCCCAGTCGGTGTCCGCGGCCGTCGGCGCCGTCGCGTGACAGGCGGCGATCGCGGCCTGGAGCTGGTAGAAGCCCGGCCGGGCGGTCCGGCGCGCGGCCGTGTCGAGGACGGCGCAGCCCTCCGCCACCGACGCGGCGTCCCACCGGCGGCGGTCCTGCTCCTCCAGCGGCACGAGCTCGCCGGCCGCGTTGAGCCGCCCGGCGCGGCGGGCGTCGTGCAGGAGCATGAGCGCGAGCAGGGCGAGGGTCTCGGGTTCGTCGGGCATCAGAGCGGACAGCAGGCGGGCCAGCCGGATCGCCTCGGCGCAGAGCCCGGTGCGGATCAGCTCGGCGCCCTCGGTCGCGCTGTAGCCCTCGTTGAACAGCAGGTACAGGACGGCGAGGACGCCGGCGGTGCGCTCGGGCAGGAGGTGGCCGGGCGGCACCCGGTACGGGATGTTGGCGTCGCGGATCTTGGCCTTGGCGCGGACGAGGCGTTTGGCCATGGTCTGGTCGGAGACCAGGAAGGCGCGGGCGATCTCGGCGGTCGTCAGCCCGGCGAGGGTGCGCAGCGTGAGGGCGACGCGGGCCTCCAGTGGCAGTGCCGGGTGGCAGCAGGTGAAGATCAGCCGCAGCCGGTCGTCGGCGATGCCGCTCTCGTCCGCGGCGCCGTCGTCCGTACGGATCCGGTCACCCCCGACGTCCGCAGCCATGGCGACCTCCCGGAGCTTGGCGGCCTCGGTGCGGGTGCGGCGCAGCCGGTCGACGGCCCGGTTGCGGGCCGTGGTGATCAGCCAGGCGCGCGGGTTGGCGGGGACGCCGTCGCGGCCCCAGCGCTCCAGGGCCTTGGTGAAGGCGTCCTGGGCGCACTCCTCGGCGAGGTCCCAGTCCCCGGTCCAGCGGATGAGGACGGCGACGATGCGGCCCCACTCGGAGCGGAAGGTCTCGGCGACGGCGTCCGCCGCGCGGTCGGTCAGCGCTCCCAGATCGGTCTCACCTCGATCGTCCCGTGCCGGGCGCCGGGGATCTTCGAGGCGATCTCGATCGCCTCGTCGAGGTCCTGGGCGTCGACCATGTAGTAGCCGCCGACCTGCTCCTTCGTCTCCGCGAAGGGCCCGTCGGCGACGAGCACGTCGCCGTCGCGCACGCGGACGGTGGTGGCGTCGGCGGTCGGCCGCAGCCGCTCGCCGCCGAGGAGCACGCCGCGGCGGCCCATCTCCTCGCCGAAGGCGGTGTACTCGGCGAGCATCGCCGCGCCCTCCTCGGGGCCGAGGGCGCCGATGGCGTTCTCGTCCGTGCAGATCATCAGCAGGTATCGCATGTCGTCCTCCTCGCACCAACCCTTGAACCGAGTGGTCCGGGAACCGAGTGGTCCCGGATGCAAGCGGTCACAGATGGGACGAACGGGACGAACCCGAATGGACCGAGACGGACCGAGACGGACCCCGGGACGGACCACTCCATCGTCCGACTTCCCGGTCCGTCCGGCCATCGCTGTCCTCCGGGCCGGTTCCCGTTCGTCCCATCCATGCAAGGCACCCACCCCGAGGAGGTGCGTCCCGATGACCACCGCCACCGCACCCGCCGCCGCCGCGCGGCCGGCCCAGCAGGCCTGGACCCTGGTCCTCGCCTCGCTGGGCGTCTTCATGACCGCCCTCGACACCCTCGTCGTCACGACCGCGCTGCCGGCGCTGCGGATCTCCCTGCACGGCGGCCTGTCCGACCTGGAGTGGACGGTCAACGCGTACAACCTGTGCTTCGCCTGTGCGCTGCTGACCGGCGCCGCGCTGGGCGACCGCTTCGGCCGCCGGCGGATGTACGCCGTCGGGCTGGCCGTGTTCACCG
>NZ_JBFBDY010000972.1:0-1875 GCF_040683475.1 Kitasatospora sp. NPDC093558
CCCAGGCCCTGGACGACGCCTTCGGCGCCGGGTCGGGCGCCCGCTGGAACGCGGTGGTCAACCGCGGCCGGACGGTCTGGGAGGCCACCCGCCGCCCGCTGCTGGAGGAGCCTCTCCCGGCCGACCCCACGCCGCTGCACACCGACCCGTACCCCGCCCCGCCCCGGCGCGGCCTCGCCCGGCTGCGCCCGTCCGGCCGCCGGACGCTCGCCGACGTCGCCGCCCGCGAGCTCGACGGCCACCCCGGGCTGACCGCCCTGCTGCACGAGCACGCACTGCGCTTCGGCTTCGACCCGCGCACCGCCCCGGCCGCGGCCACCGTCCTGCCGTACATGGAGCAGTCATTCGGCGTCTGGTACGTCAAGGGCGGCATGCGCGCGCTGGCGGACGCGGTGTTCCGGCGCTGCGAGCAGCGCAAGGTCGAGTTCCGCTTCGACACCCCGTACGAGGAGGTGCTGGAGAAGGACGGCCGGGCCTGCGGGATCGTCACGGCGGCCGGGCCGGTCGAGGCGGACGTCGTCATCCACGCCGCCGACGCGAACCGCCAGTACCGCGAGTGGACCGGCATGGCGGACGACCAGCACGACTGGCCGGAATCGGTGACCCACGCCGACGGCGTCCCCGGCCGCGCCGTCGTCCTGCTCGCCCTGCGCGGCGAGCGCCCGGCGGGCACCGCGCACCGCACGGTCGTCCACGCCGCCGACCCGGCCGCCGAACTCACCGGGATCTTCGGCTCCGGCCCGCTCCCGGAGCGCCCGACCGTGCAGGTGCTGCGCCCGGACGACGACTCGCTGCACCCCGCGGGCCACGAGACGGCGGTGCTGACCGCCACCGTGCCGGCCGCCGGTGTGGACTGGACGGAGCCGGGCGTCGCGGACCGCTTCGCCGACCGGATGGTCGCCCGGGCGGAGGCGGCGGTCCCGAGCCTCGCCGGCCGCGTGCTGTGGCGGGTGGTCCGGACCCCGGCCGACACCGAGCGCGAGACGGGCTCGTGGCGGGGCTCCGTCCCTCGCCCTGCACTGCCCGGCGCCCGCGGCGCGTACCTCCAGGCGCCGACGGAGGAGGCCCCCGGCCTCTACCTGGTCGGCGGCGCGGCCCACCCCGGCGGCGGGCTGGCCCGGGTCGGCATGTCGGCCTGCATCGCGGCCAACCTCATCGGCCCCGCCTGACCGGAACCGGGACCGGGGCTCAGCCCTGGTGCCAGGTCTGCTGCTGCTGTTGCTGGTAGCCGTACCCGTGGTCGTACGTCGGCTGCTGCGGGATGCCCTGCGTGTGCTGTTCGGGCTGCGGCTGCCACTGCTGCTGGGCGTTCGGGTCCCAGGCGGGCGCCTGCAGCGGGTAGCCGCCGCCGTAAGGGTCCTGCTGCTGGTAGCCGTACGGATCCTGCTGCTGCGGGTACGTGCCGTAGCCCTGGTCGTACGCGAAGGCGGGCTGCTGCTGGGGCTGCTGCCACTGCTGGTCGTACCCGGGCTGCTGCTGCGGGACGTCGTACCCGGCCTGGTAGGCCTCGGCGTACGGGTCCTGCTGTGGCTGGTGCTGCTCGTAGTAGCCGGGCGTGTAGACGCCGTCCGCGGCGAGCTCCTGCATCTCGAAGGCGGCGGTCTGCTCGACCTCCGGGACGCCGTCGCCGCTCGGGCCGACCGGGCCCACCGGGTCCGGTTCCGGCATCTCCTCGACGGCGCTGACCTCGCCGACCCGCGGCTTGGCCGCCACCGCGACCGCGGCCACCGCCGCGCCGCCGGTGAGCGCCCCGAGCAGCGGCACCTTGGCCAGCGGGCCCGGCAGGGCGCCGTCGGCGGTGCGCAGCGACCAGCCGCCGGTGTACCCGCGCTTGACCGAGAGGGTGACGAACGTCTGGCCGACCGCGAACAGGGC
>NZ_JBFBDY010000973.1:0-1874 GCF_040683475.1 Kitasatospora sp. NPDC093558
AGGGCGGCCGCGACCGACGGATGGGTCGCGGGGACACCGGCCGTGCGCGGCGTGGCCAGTTGCGCCACCAGCCACAGCGCGGCCCACACCTCGGCCGTCGCCCGCGCTGCCGCGTGCGGCCAGGCCGACAGTGCGCCGTGCAACTGCGCGGCGAGCGGCACGAGTTCGGTCCCGGCGTCCTGGATCACCGGGATGCCGAGCGGCGAGCCGGCCGTTCCGAGGCCGAGGTGCACGTAGAGGTGCTCCGACCGGCCCCGGTAGCGGTACCGCACCGTGGTCCCGGGCGGAATGAGGCTGACCCGGCCCGGCCGGATCGCGTGCGCGGAGTCGCCCACCGTCAGGTCGGCGTCGTAGCCGTAGAGATGCAGCTGCCACAGGTTCGGCAGCAAGAACACGTCCGAACGGCTGGCGCAGCCGTGCACGCCGATCCCGACAGCGGCTACGTCGGGAGGCTCGTCGAGATGGGCGAGGGCCGAGTCCATGCCCGAGTTCTACCACGCCCGCCGAGACTCCGGGGTGTGGTGAAAACCGACCAGTGGACGGCGAGCCCGGCCCACTCGGAGAACCGACCCGCGGCTCTAGCGTCTGTCGACATGGACAACCAACGGATCCTGCTCAACTCGGTCCAGATGGCCCGCTTCGTGGCTCACGGATCTCTGCGACTGGACGCGGTCGTGCCCGCGGAGCTGAACGCCGAGGCGTTGACGGTGCTGGCGCAGGGGGTGCCGCGGGTCGGCTACGGGACGCCCCTGTCGAAGGCCTACGCTCCCGGCTCCTTCCCCGCCGGACTGCTGGCGGTGCCGCAGGTCGAAGGCGCGCTGCGCAGCCTGGTCGGCCCGGAGCCGCTCGTGGACCACCACGCCGTCCACGTCCGCGAACCTCACGGCGGGGAGGCGCAAGCGCTGCACGCGGACGCCATCATCGACGTCCGGCCGGACGCCTTCGACGTGCAACTCATGTACTACCCACAGACGGTGACGCTGGAGATGGGCGGCACCCTCAGCGTCCCCGGCAGCCATCTGCGCCGGATCAACGAGTCGGACACGGGCCGCTACCAGAACCTCCGCGGCCAGGACCGGCTGGTCTGCCCGGCCGGGACGGTGGTGTTCGTGCACCACGGCATCTGGCACGGCGGTCGCCGCAACGACAGCGACACGACCCGCTACATGTTCAAGATCCGCTTCAACCCGACGGTCCGCCAGCGACTCCTGTGGGACACCTCGGACCTGCACGACCCGCGCGTGGCCTCCGAACTGGACGTCGCCTTCCCCTGGTACGAACAGGCCACCGGGCGCCTGGAGCGCTACAACCGCACCCTGCTGTGGCGGGAACTGACCGGCGATCCCCACTTCGACCTCGACCACTTGGTGACCAGGGTCTCCAACCGCCCCCAGGAGGCAACGGCATGACGGTCGACTCACCCATGGCCACGCCCACGCCTGCGGCCCCCGCTCCCGTGCTCCGTCAGCAGGTGCTCGTGCTGTACCTGCTCAACTCGGCGCTGGACTCGGACGTGGTGGGCTGGTCGCAGTACGACGGCACCGGCCGCACCTCGCCGACGACGGGAGACAGCGCGGAGCCGCCCTACGGGACCGGACTCGACGCGCTCAAGGACGGCTGGCGGCTGATCCAGGCCGCCCAACTCGTCCCGCCCTACCCGGGCCATGAGCACGACGTCTCCTTCCTCAAGCACGAGTTCTTCTTCGAGCGGATCGAGAAACTCCAAGCCGATCTGTGAACCGCCCCGGTCCCCGTCTCCCCTCCGTACGCCGCTAAACGGCCGTCTCGACGGCAAGCTCCGGCTCGGCTGCCACCGGCACGGCCGTCCGCCGCAGGACGTGCCGCGCCAGCGCCAGCGCCGCCGCGACCGCGAC
>NZ_JBFBDY010000974.1:0-1868 GCF_040683475.1 Kitasatospora sp. NPDC093558
GGCCCGGCGCGGGCGGCCGGTCCGCGGCCACGCCGTCGCCTCGGCCAGCGGCGCCACCGCGCCCGACGTCCAGTCGATGTGCCGGGACGGCTCGTCGATGTGCAGCGACTTCGGCAGCACGCCGTGGCGCATCGCCAGGACGGTCTTGATGACGGAGGCGACGCCGGCCGCGGCCTGGGTGTGCCCGATGTTGGACTTCACCGAGCCGACCCACAGCGGGTCCTCGCCCTGCCGCTCGCGCCCGTAGACGTTCAGCAGTGCGTGCGCCTCGATCGGGTCGCCGAGCGCGGTGCCGGTGCCGTGCGCCTCGACCGCGTCGACGTCGGCGGGCGTGAGGCCCGCGGCGTCCAGGGCCCGGCGGATCACCCGCTCCTGGGCGGGGCCGTTGGGGGCGGCGAGGCCGTTGCTGGCACCGTCCTGGTTGATCGCGCTGCCGCGCACCAGGGCGAGCACCCGGTGGCCGTTGCGGCGCGCGTCGGACAGCCGCTCCAGCAGGATCCAGCCCGCGCCCTCGGCCCAGCCGGTGCCGTCCGCGCCGGCCGCGAACGGCTTGCAGCGGCCGTCCGGGGAGAGCCCGCGCTGACGGCTGAACTCGACGAAGGTGCTCGGCGTCGACATCACCGTCGCGCCGCCGGCCAGGGCCAGCGAGCACTCGCCGCGGCGCAGCGACTCGCCGGCCAGGTGCAGCGCGACCAGCGCCGAGGAGCACGCGGTGTCGACGGTGAGGGCGGGGCCCTCCAGGCCGAGCGTGTAGGCGATCCGGCCGGAGGCGACGCTGCCCGCGCCGCCGGTGCCGAGCAGGCCCTCGACGCCGTCCGGCAGGGTGGCGAGGCCGGTCGCGTAGTCGTGGTACATCAGGCCGGCGAACACGGCGGCGTCGGTGCCGCGCAGCGACGCCGGGTCGATGCCGGCCCGCTCCAGCGCCTCCCAGGCGGTCTCCAGCAGGATCCGCTGCTGCGGGTCCATGGCGAGCGCCTCGCGCGGGGTGATGCCGAAGAAGTCGGCGTCGAACTCGGCCGCGTCGTACAGGAATCCGCCGTCGCGCACGTAGCTGGTGCCGGTGTGGTCCGGGTCCGGGTGGTAGAGGCCGTCGAGGTCCCAGCCGCGGTCCTCGGGCAGCGGGCCGATCGCGTCGGTCCCGTCGAGCACGAGCTGCCACAGGTCCTCGGGGGAGCGGACCCCGCCGGGAAAGCGGCAGGCCATGCCGATGACGGCGAGCGGCTCGTCGGCGTCCGCCCGGGCCGTCGCCGGGCCGGACTGCTCCTGGCTGCCGACCAGTTCGCCGCGCAGGTGCGCGGCGAGGGCGGTCGGGGTCGGGTAGTCGAAGATCACCGTGGAGTGCATCCGCAGGCCGGTGGCCTCGGTGAGCTCGTTGCGCAGTTCGAGGGCGATGAGCGAATCGAAGCCCAGCTTGCTGAAGTTGCTCTCGGGGTCGACCCGGTCGGCCGACGGGTGGCCGAGCACGGCCGCCGCCTTGGCGCGTACCAGCTCCAGCAGGGCGGCGTGCTGCTCCGCCTCCGGCAGCGCGGCGATGCGCCGCAGCGGCGCGGCGGCCCGGGCCGTGCGCTCCCGGGCGGCCGGGGTGCGCACCAGGGCGCCGAACAGCGCGGGCAGGGTGCCGGCCTGGGCGAGGGCGCCCAGCGCGGAGCGGTCCAGCCGGGCGGCGACGGGGGCGGGTTCGTCCGTGGCCGGCACGGCGTCGAACAGGGCCAGGCCGTCCTCGGCGCCGATCGGCGCCAGGCCGGAGCGCTCCAGGCGGCGCAGCGAGGCCTCGTCGAGGGCGCCCGCCATGCCGTCGGCCAGGTCCCACAGGCCCCAGCCGACCGAGACGGCGGGCAGGCCCGCGGCCCGGCGCTGCCCGGCGAGGG
>NZ_JBFBDY010000975.1:0-1866 GCF_040683475.1 Kitasatospora sp. NPDC093558
CCGTCAGGCGTGGGCGTCCGGGGGCGCGCCGGACGTCCACGCCTCACGCGTTCACCAGGTCACCGGGACGGCGGCTGCGACCGAAAGGCCTTCGCGCGAGCGGCACTTGAGGATCAGGACGGCGGCCCGGGCATTCCCAGGTGATCGTCTTCGAATTCCTTCGAACCATTCGACCGGCGGCCCGCCCACGGCGTTCCATGGGTGGGGATTCCGGCGATCGGTCACGGAACGGGAAGGGAAAACCGATGAAGGGTCTAAAGGCCGTCCTCGGAACGGGCATCGCCGCGGCAGCCCTCGCCGCCACCACGCTCGCGGGCGCGGGCACGGCCCGGGCCGACACGTGGGAGCAGTGCCCGGAGGATTCCGTGTGCATCTACATCGAGGGCCAGCCGATGATGGTCTTCCACGGCTACGGCGCGCACGATCTGGTCGGCGCGCACGGCGCGGTGTGGCTGGTGAACACACTGGTCAGCGGCAAGGTGTCGCTGTGTCACGGCCTCGGGGGAGTCGACTGCGCATCGTCGATCGGGCCGGGCTGGTACTACATCGGCCTCGACACCATCACCTCGTTCGTCATCACGGTGTAGCAGGCCGCCCGGTCGCCGCCGGCAGGGGCCCGTCGTGGCGGGCGCTGGCGCCCCAGTCGGCGACGCGGACCAGGGCTTCGAGGAATGCGAGGCGGAACGGGCCGAGGCCGGGGGCGTCACGCAGGGCGAGGGCCCGTTCGGTCCAGGCCTGCGGGAATCCGGCGGTGTGCAGGGTGCGGGCGGGGAAGCGCTCGCCGGTGGACAGGTCGACGGGCGGGGTGCGGTCCCCGTCGGCGACGCCGAGCAGCAGCGGGGCCTCGTCGCCGCGCGGGCGCACGGTGATGCGGACGTGGCCGTGGTGGGCTGCGGCCAAGTAGGTCACCAGGGGGTGGTGGCCGCCGTGCCACAGGAGGAGGGCGCTGACGAGTTCGTGCCGGAAATAGGGGCGGGCCGGACGGTAGGGCGCCAGGGGCTCGGCGCCGTTCTTCGACTTGGCGAGCAGGCCGGCGGGCGGGTCGGTGCGCCCGGCGCGCAGTTTCTCCTGGAAGGCGTCGTGGCACTTGCCGAGGTCGTGGTAGCGGGCCGCCGCGACGACGGCCTCGCGTAGTTCAGTGGGGAGTTGAGGCAGCGCGGCGAGCAGCAGTCGCGCCTCCTGCGCGGTCTCCTGCAGGTGCCGGTCGAGGCCGACCCAGGCGGTGCAGCCGTAGGCCGGCGTCCTCGGGCCGGGGGTCTCGCACGGGACGGCGGCCGGGCTCGCCGGGCTCCAGCCGAGGTCCGGCAGGTAGCCGCCGGCGCGGGAGTCCAGGAGCACGCGGGCGCCGGGCCGCAGGTCCTCCGGCCCGGCGGGGCGCCACCGGCCGTCCAGTGCGTCGCGCAGCCAGGCCCGGCCGGCGGGAAGCCGCCGGAGCTCGCCCACCGGCACCGGGCACAGTTCGGCGCTCGCCGGATCCGGCTCGTCCTCGCCGGGCCCGCCCGACTCCCAGGCGCGCCAGGCGGCCAGCGCCGGAAGCGAGTCGGCCTCCGACGGCCCGCAGATCCACCGGTCCACACCGTCAGCGGGGTCGGCGGGGTCGGCGGGGTCGGCGGGGGAGTCGAAGAGGGCCAGGACGTCCTCGCGCCCCGGCCCGGGCGGTGCGGGCGGAACGTCGACGCGGGCCGCCAGCAGGTCGCCGGGGGTGACGGAGCGTCCCTCGTGCGCGGTCAGCCAGCGCGCGACGGCCGCATCGCCGCCCTCGGGCGGCGTGCACCACAGCAGGTCGCCGCCGTCCGGGTGCTCGCCGTGCCGGTTGCAGCGCCCGGCGCGCTGCACGAGCGAGGCCCAGGGCGTGAGTTCGGTGAC
>NZ_JBFBDY010000976.1:0-1856 GCF_040683475.1 Kitasatospora sp. NPDC093558
CCGGAGCCGGCCGGGGCGGCGGCCGGGCGGGGGAGGGGCCGGTGCGGCGGGTGGAAGCCCTGGACGGCGGCGGCGTCCGCGCCGAGGTAGCCCCAGGCGCCGGCCGGCAGCGCGGTCGCGTTGTCGGGCGCCTCGGCGGCCTGGAGGCCGTCCCCGTCGAACGCGGCGAACCCGGCCCGGCGCATGCACGAGACGACGAGCATGTTCCGCGCCTGGATCTCCTTCACGGCGCCGCGGTCGTCGGCCTGATAGGCGGACAACGGAAGTCCGGTCATTCCGCCCCGGCCGGATTCCGGGGCGCGGGCCGCGGAAACCTCCGGCGGGGTCGGCGCGGAATCCGAGGAGCCGCTTCCGGAAACCCCGGAACAACCGGCGGACAATGCCGCGATCAGCACCGCGAGGACGGCGGCGGTGAATCGTCCCGATGGCGCGGGGAGTTGCACGGCGGGTGCTCCGATCCTCAAGCGCGGCAAGCTTGTTCGGACCCTAGCGCATTCCTTCACGGCCGGTTCCCGGGGCGTCGGCGATCGATCGGCTTGGCCGGAAAACAGCTGTCAGGTACTGCTCCGCCGTGCAAATCTCGGGAGTCGCAACCGCGACCGATGGAGGGTCCATGGTTATCCGCACGCATTTCCGATCGGACCACCGGAATTCGAGCCACCGGAACAGAAATGCGAGGGCCCGTCGGCTGGGTGCGCTGGCGGTTCTCACCGCGGCCGCCGCGACCCTGTTGCCGGCAACCGGCGCCCAGGCCGTGGAACGCGTCGACTGCGGCAACCGGAACGACTTCGCGAAGGTGTACAACTACGGCTACGGCGGGCGGCTCTGCTTCGCGAACGACGGCTGGATGGCCGTCCGCATCTACAACGTTGACCGGATCGACGCCGGCAACAACCGGGTCGTCACCTATCTCGGCGGCGGGCTCGGCTCCTGGACGGTCTTCAACTGGGAGCAGTACGACTTCAATGCCAACCAGGGCCGCCAGGTGATGATGTACGACATCAACCTGTCGCGCTGGTAGCCGGCCGGAGGCCCCGTACGGGCCGGGCGGGGTGCGGCCGTCCGGTTCGGCGGGGCCGCGGGTGTGCGCGGGGCCACTGGTGTGCGCGCGGCCCCGGAAACGACTGAGGCCCGGATACGAGTGAGGCCGAGACCCGTGGCGCCCTCCAGGAAAGGGCGCCACGGTTCCCGGCGCTTGGGCGGGCGCCCCCACCCAGGGTCGCCCGGCCTCGCACCCCCGACCCCCATCGGTGGTGCGACAGTGCCTCCGCAGCCATCCCCCACGGTTGGGTGCGGCGGGCACATTCACCATGGTGCGCGATCTCCATGGACGGGCAGTGACAGGAGTATGTCCACTTCATGGCAGATCGCGGAGCCGGAGCTGGACCGCCGGGCCGGTGGTTCGTCCACGGGCCCGCCCGGTGTTCCGTCCAGTGGTTCGTCCGCGGGCGTTCCTGCGCGGCCCCCGTGAACGGTTCGTCCGCGCCCGGCCCCGCCGGGCCCGTACACCGCGTGCGTGTCGCTACCGCGGCGTAGGCTGGAGACCCCCGGCCGCTCGGCGTGCCGGGCCGTTCGCGTTGCCCCGGCGGGCCCACGCCGCCCGGGGGCAGCACCAGCCACGGGACGAAGAAGAGACCCCAATGAGCCTGACCGGACTGCTCGATGTCGTCGCGCGGGACGCGGCGCTCGCCGAGGCGATCGAGGCGGCCACCGCCACCGGAGCCGCGGCCGGCGGCCGCCGGCACCTGGACCTGGTCGGGCCGCCCGCCGCCAGGCCGTTCGCCATCGCCGCGCTCGCCCGGGCGCTCGCCGCCGCGGCGGCGGGGGACCGCGGCCGTCCGGTGCTCGCCGTCACC
>NZ_JBFBDY010000977.1:0-1850 GCF_040683475.1 Kitasatospora sp. NPDC093558
TGCCGCCGATCCGGGAGCCGCCCGCGCGGCGGGCGCCGACGGCGTCGATCTCGTCGATGAAGATGATGGACGGCGCGCGTTTGCGGGCCTCGTCGAAGAGGTCGCGGACGCGGGAGGCGCCGACGCCGACGAACATCTCGACGAAGCCGGAGCCGGTGACGGACAGGAACGGCACCTCGGCCTCGCCGGCGACGGCGCGGGCCAGCAGGGTCTTGCCGGTGCCGGGCGGCCCGACCATGATCACGCCGCGCGGTCCCTTGGCCCCGGCGGCGGCGTACCGCTCGGGGCTGCGCAGGAAGTCGACGACCTCGCTGACCTCCTGCTTCACACCCTCGTAGCCGGCCACGTCGGCGAATCCGGTGGCGGGCCGCTCGGCCTCGATGATCTTCGCCCGGGAGCGTCCGATGGCGCTCAGGCCGCCGGTGACCGAGCGGGCGGCGAGCCGGCCCGACCACAGGAAGAGCCCGCCGAAGACCAGCAGCGGCAGGAACAGCAGCAGCGTGGACCAGAGCGAGCTGCCGCCGGTGCGGCTGCCGGTGACGTCCACGTGCTGGGCGGCGAGGGACTGGCTGAGCTGGGTGGTGTCGAGGGCGGTCGGGATCTGGCTGGTGAAGTGGGTGCCGTCCTTGAGGGTGCCGCTGACGCCGCCGGTGTCCGTCACGTTGACGGTCTTGACCTGGCCGGTGTCGACCCGGCCGACGAAGTCGGAGTACCCGTACTTGGTGCCGGCCGGGCCGGGGGCCTGGACGACGAGCAGCAGGATCAGCGCCAGCAGGGCGCCGACGGGCAGCAGCCAGCGGCGGACGCCCGTCGGCGGCGGGGGCTTGGGCTGCGGCGGCCTGGGCTTGAACGGGCCCGGTGGGTTCGGCCCGGAGTGCGGGTTCGGGCCGGAGCGCGGGTTCGGCGGGGTGGGCGGGTGCCGGGTGGCGCGCAGGCGGATCCGTCCGGTCATCTGCGCTCACCGCCTCTCCGGAGGCGGCCGGGCGGGGGTGACCGCCGGGGCCTCCGTCTCCATGGTCGGACGGGACGGCCCCGGACGGGAGGGGGAAGGGCCCCGCCCGGTCGGTCAGGAGAAGTCGAGCGACCCCGTGCGGGTGCGCTTCAGCTCGAAGAACTTCGGGTACGCGGCCAGCGCCCGGACCCCGTCGAAGATCCGCACCGCGTCCTCGCCGCGCGGGATCGCGGTCAGCACCGGCCCGAAGAAGGCGACGCCGTCCACGTGGATCGTCGGCGTGCCGACCTCCTCGCCGACCGGGTCCATGCCCTCGTGGTGGCTCTTGCGCAGCGCGATGTCGTACGCGGTGCTCCCGGCCGCGTCGGCGAGGTCCTCCGGCAGGCCGGCCTCGGCGAGCGCCTCGCGGATGACCGTCCCGTCGGCCTCGCGGTCCTGGTCGTGCAGGCGGGTGCCGAGCGCGGTGTACAGGTCGCGCAGCACGTGCTCGCCGAAGCGCTCGGCGGCGGCGATGCAGACCCGGACCGGGCCCCAGCCGGTGGTCAGCAGGCGCTCGTAGCGCTCGGGCAGGCCCTCGCGGCCCTCGTTGAGGACGGACAGGCTCATCACGCGGAAGGTCAGGTCGAGCTCGCGCTCGCGCTCGACCTCCAGGATCCACCGGGAGGTGATCCAGGCGAACGGGCAGATCGGGTCGAAGTAGAAGTCAACTTTGGTGGTCACGGTGAGGAGCCTAGGCGCCGAGTGGACCGCTCGACAGAGCCAATTCGATCATGTATGAGTGGTCCACTTGGCCGGCCACGACACTAGGGCGTGTCTTTCGGATCAGGTCGGAGGGCCGCGGCGTCAGGGTGCGTGCATCGCAAGGCGGAGGAGGGAGTCCATGCGGAGCATCGGTGAC
>NZ_JBFBDY010000978.1:0-1848 GCF_040683475.1 Kitasatospora sp. NPDC093558
GTGCAGCGCCGCGACGAGCTCCTCGCGCAGCTCCACCGACCGGTTGGCGTCACGCGGATCCGCCGGCTCCCCGTACCCGGCCGGCGCCAGCGCCGCGGTGCGCTGGCCCGGGCGGTTCAGGCGCCGGTGGCGGTCGTTGGCCAGGTTCACCAGGATCCGCCGCACATACGCCTCCGGCGCCTGCGAGGCGGCCACCTTCCGCCAGTGCCGGCACGCCCGCTCCAGCGTCTCCTGCACCAGGTCCTCCGCCGCGTGCGCGTCCCCCGTCAGCACGTACGCCGTACGGAACAGCGCCCCCGACCGCTGCTCCACGAAGTCGACGAAGTCGATCCCCGGAGCGGCCCTGCGCAGCCTCACCCCGTCGCCTCCGTCCGTTCGCTGTTGTCCTGGCACTGCGTCATGACTGTGGCGCGGTCTTTTCTGCTGCATGGCGCCAGTTGGATGTGACGCAGCTCATATTCCGTGGGCGGGCCTCGGCGATTCAGATATGTCAGCCGATTGTCGGTGCTTTCGGTTATGGTCCGGGGAGTTGGTGGTCTGGCGCGGGTTGGGGGGTGTCTTGTGCGGGGGTTCGAGGCGCGTCCGGGTTTCGTGGTCCAGGCGTACCGTTTCGCGCTGGATCCGAACTCCGCTCAGGAGGCGGCTCTTCGATCGCACTGCGGGGCGGCGCGGGCCGCGTACAACTGGGCGGTGTCGTGGGTCGCGGCGTCGTGGTGGCAGCGGAGGGCCGAGGCGTCCTACGGAGTCGCAGAGGCCGATCTGACGCCGTGGCGGCCGTGGTCGTTGCCCGTGTTGCGGAAGGTGTTCAACGAGGTCAAGAAGAGCGACCCGAGGTTCGCCGGCTGGTGGGAGGAGAACAGCAAGGAGGCGTACTCCACCGGGCTGGCGAATGCCGCCGCTGCGTTCGACAACTACAGCAGGTCCAAGCGCGGTGAGCGCAAGGGCAAGGCGGTCGGCATGCCGCGCTTCAAGTCGAAGCACGGGGCCCGGCTGTCGTGCCGGTTCACCACCGGCACCATCCGCGTCGATGTGGACCGCCGGCATGTGACGCTCCCGCGGCTCGGAACGATCCGTACCCACGAGTCCACGCGCAAGCTCGAACGGCGCCTCGCCAACGGCAGCGCCCGCATCCTGTCTGCGACGGTGCGCCATGAACGGGGCCGGTGGTTCGTCTCGTTCCAGACCGAGGTCAAGAAAACCGAACGCACCGCCGCGCATCCGGACGTCGCGGTGGGCGTGGACCTGGGCGTGAAGTGCCTGGCGGTGATGGCCGACAGCCTGGGCGAGGCCCGCTTCGAGCCCAACCCCAGACACCTCGACCGCGCCCTGAAGCGGCTGCGCCGCGCCTCGCGCCGTGTCTGCCGCCGCCAGGGGCCTGACCGCAGGAAGGGCGTCAAGCCGTCGAAGCGGTGGCTGAGGGCCAACGACGAGCGCAACCGGGTGCACTACCGGGTGGCGAATCTGCGCATGGATGCCCTGCACAAGCTCACCACCGCGATCACGAGCGAGTACGGCACCGTCGTGGTCGAGGACCTCAACGTCGCCGGGATGCTCCGCAACCGCCGCCTGGCCCGCAAGATCCAGGATGCCGGGTTCGGTGAGATCCGCCGGCAGATCGCCTACAAGACCGGGTGGACCGGTGGCCGCGTGATCGTCGCGGACCGCTGGTATCCGTCCAGCAAGACCTGCTCGGCGTGCAAGGCAGTGAAAGCCAAGCTGCCCCTGCCCGTCCGGGTGTTCACTTGCGACGCGTGCGGCCTGGTCATCGACCGGGACGAGAACGCGGCTCGCAACCTCGCCGGCCTCGCGTCGGGCGGCATCACGGGTACCGGAGTGGCCGGAGACCCG
>NZ_JBFBDY010000979.1:0-1839 GCF_040683475.1 Kitasatospora sp. NPDC093558
CGTCCAGGTCGTTGGCGTTCAGGTCGGGCATCTTGGTGGTGGCGATCACGCGGACCTGGGCGCTCGTGAGCTTGGCGACCTTGGTCTTGTGCGGCCTGGGCCTGGCCTACCGCCAGGTGGACCGGCTGGACGACGCCGAGCGGTGCTACCGCAGCGCCATCACGATCCTGCGGGAGCTCGGGGACTGGGTACGGGTGGGGCCCGTCCTGCTCAACACCGGCTACCTGCACCTCCGTCGCGGAGACCACGGGAAGGCCATCGCGGCGTTCCGGGAGTCCCTGGAGGTCTTCGAGCGGTCGGGGGCGATCGGCGGCCGGGGGAGCGCCTACGCCAACCTGGGCCTCGTCCACCACGACATGGGCGACCTCGACGAGGCCGAGCGCTACTACCTGCTGGCGATCGAGGACAACCGGACGGTCGCCGCCGCGGCCCGGGCGGACAGCAGCAAGGTCGGCGACCGGCGCGGGCTGGCCCAGTTGCTCGGGCGCCTGGCCAAGGTTCACCTGGACCGGGGCGAGGTCGCGCGGGCGGTCGAGGGCCATCGCGAGGAGGTCCGGCTGCTCCGCTTCGTCGGCGACAAACGCCTACTCGCCGACGCCGTCCACGCCTTGGGGGAGGCGCTGCTCGTGGCCGGCGACGTCGGGGCCGCCCGGGAGGCGTGGAGCGAGGCGCTGCCCCTGTACGAGGACCTCGGGGACGACGAGCGGGTGGCCGCGGTGCGGGAGAGGCTGTTCTTCGTCTGACGGGCTTCCGCGGGCATTTGCCCGTGCTCCGCGCGGATCTGTAGGTTGCGGGCATGGCAGCCCGGCTCCCGTCGATACGCCGGAGCGCTGCCCGTCTGCTGACCGCGCTCCTGCTCGCGCTGCTCATGACCGTGCCCGCCGCTGCCGCCCACGCCGCCCCTGACGACCTGGTCCGCACCGAGGTCACCTTCGCGGGCGGCGGCGGGCTCACCCTGCACGGAACGGTCCTCGAACCGGCCGGGCGCCACGACGTCCTTCCCGGCGTCGTCCTGATCGGCGGCGGCGGACCCGGCCCGCGCGAGGAGTACCTCCCGGAGGCCGAGGGCTTCGCGCGGGCCGGGATCGCGGCCCTGGTCTACGACAAGCGCACCACCGGCTACTCCACCCTCCACCGCGACTTCGGCCTCCTCGCCGACGACGCGTCGGCCGGCGTGGACCTGCTGCGCTCCCGCCCGGGCGTCCAGCCGTCCGCCGTCGGCCTGTGGGGCTTCAGCGAGGGCGGCTGGGTGGCGCCGGTCGTGGCGAACCGTTCCTCCCGCGTCGCCTTCGTCGTCACCATCGGCGGCCCCGGCCTGACACCCCTGCGCACCCAGCTGTGGGGCCTCGACACCCAACTCGCCCACCGCGGCGCCCCCGGCTCGCTTCGCCGCGCCGTCGACGGCCCGCTCACCCGCCTGCTCGACGCGTCGGGCCTGTTCCCCGAGGGCGGCCACGACCCGCTGCCCGCACTGGCACACCTGCGCCAACCGGTGCTGGCCCTGTGGGGCGAGCACGACACCGTCGTCCCGCCACGGGAGAGCGCGGAGATCTTCCGGACCGAACTGGCCAGGGCCGGCAACGGCCACGCCACCATCGGCTTCGTCCCCGGCGCAGGCCACACCGGCCGTCGCACGACCGACGGCGTCGACGGCCCCGGCTACCTCGACGCGATGACCACCTGGACGCGCCAAGTCGCAGCCGGCCACCCACCGTTGTCCACCGCCGCCGAAGCCCCGCCGCAGACGGTGACGAGCCGTGCGACGGGCACGGGCCCGTGGTACGAGTCGGCGGCCGTCCAATGGGTGGTCGGGCTCCTCGTCCTGACGGGCTTCCTGGC
>NZ_JBFBDY010000980.1:0-1837 GCF_040683475.1 Kitasatospora sp. NPDC093558
AGCGCGGACCGCTCACCCTGCACGGTGTCATCGCGCGGGCGATGACCGCTGCCGAGCCGCAGGCCCGAGGCGTCACCGCCGAGCAGGTCGACACCTTCGTCGAACGGCTCGACGACGCGGTCCTGTCCTCGATGCTGCTCGCGCTGCCCGGAATGCCGGCCACGTTGCCGCAGATCCTTGCCGAGGCTTGCGTGGCACCCGCGCACCACCGCCTGATCGGCCGCTGGCTCGATGTGCTGGCGGAGCGCGGCCTCATCGAGCGCGACGGCGAAGTTTTCCGCGCCACCCGGTCGACTGGCGCGGCCGACACCGGCCGCGCCTGGGACCTCGCCGCCGAGGCGTGGACCGGCCGGCTGGGATCGGCCGAGTTCATCGACTACCTCCGGCTCAACGCGGAATGCCTACCGCAGCTGATGACCGGAGAGCAACAGGCCGCCCTGCTCCTCTTCCCACAGGGGCGGACCGAGCGGGCCGACGCCGTCTACCGCGACACCGTGACCGCGCGCTACCTGAACGCCGCCGTCGCCGCCTCGGTCCGGGCCATCGCCTCGGCGCACCCGGGTCCGCGTCCGCTGCGCGTCGTCGAGATCGGCGCGGGCACGGGTGCCACGACCGAAGCCGTCATCGACGCGCTCACCGGCAGCGGGCTGACGGCCGACTACCTGTTCACGGACGTCTCCAAGTTCTTCCTCGGCCCGGCCCGCGAACGCTTCGGCCGCCACCCGTGGGTGCGCTTCGACCTGTTCGACATCGACCGGACCCTCCAGGACCAGGGACACCGGTCCGGCACGGCCGAGGTCGTGATCGCAGCCGGCGTCCTGAACAACGCGCGGGACACCGACGCGACGATCCGAGGGCTGGTCGACCTGCTGGTGCCCGGCGGCTGGCTGCTGATCACCGAACCGACCCGTGAGCACCTGGAGATCCTGGCCTCCCAGGCGTTCATGATGACCGCTCCCGAGGACGCCCGCGCCGCCTCCGGAGAATCGTTCTTCGCTCGCCGCCAGTGGCTGGACGTCCTCGCCGGAGCGGGCCTCGACGACGTCCTGACCCTGCCGGGCGAGGACCACCCCCTGGCCCCGCTCGGGCAGCGCCTCTTCGCCGCGAGGAGGCCGCGATGCTGAGATGCAGCCACATCCTCTGCAAGGTCGACGACGTCCGAGCCGTCGTCCGGGACTTCACCGAGCTCGGATTCACCATGGAGTTCGGCAGCGATCCCGCGCGGGCGAACAACGCCCTGCTCTGGTTCGCCGAGGGCCCGTTCATCGAGTTCTTCCAACTGCCACCCGCTTTCTCTCTACTGAGGTGGCCCGTCAGCGTCGCGTACGGACTCGGCGCGGGCGAGCGGCTGGCCCGATGGGCCCGGCCCGGTGAGGGCTGGCGCGATCTTGCCCTGGAGACAGACGAGTCGGACCTGACCTCGACCCGTGCTGACCTGCGGGTCGCGAACGTGCCCGTCTCCCGGGTGATGAAAGGCAAGCGCACCCGTCCGGACGGCGACACCGTCCGCTACCAGTTCCTCGCCCCTCGCCCGGCCCGGCTGCCGTTCGTCGTCTCCGCCTACGACCCGCCGCAGCGCCCCGCGCGGATCGCCCACCCCAATGGAGCGGAGGGGGTCTCCAGCGTCCGGATGGGCGTGGCCGCGGCCGACCGTCCGGTCTTCGACGCGCTGATCGGCGAGGACCGGTGGCTGGCCGCTGAGCCCGCAGCGCACACCGCCGTCCTTGGAGTGGAACTGGCCGGACTGGCAGCCGACCTGGATCCGGCCAGGCTGCACGGCGCCGTCTTCACCGCAGCCGCCAGGAGGGGCTGACCATGGAACTCCTCACACCCGGTG
>NZ_JBFBDY010000981.1:0-1835 GCF_040683475.1 Kitasatospora sp. NPDC093558
GTGGAGCCGACCCTCCTGGTGTCGGTGTTCGCGCTGTCCATCCCGGCCGGCTCCACCAACCTCGCCGACATCGTCTCCGGCGCCGTCCACGACCCCGCCCGGCTCGCCACCCCCACCGGGCTGCTCGCCGCCGTCGCCCTGCTCGCGGTGACCGTCGCCGAGACCGGACGGCTGCCGGTCGACAACCCGTCCACCCACCTCGAACTGACGATGATCCACGAGGCGATGGTGCTGGAGTACTCGGGCCCCGACCTCGCCCTCGTCGAACTCGGTGCCCAGCTGCGGCTCACCGTTCTCCTCGGGCTGCTCGCTGCGCTGTTCACCCCGTGGGGGATCGCCACCGGCACCGGCTGGGCGGCGCTCGCGCTCGCCCTGGTGCTGCTGGCCCTGAAGGTGGCCCTCCTCGGCGGCCTCCTCGCGGCGGCCGAGGTGTTCCTCGCCAAGATCCGCCTCTTCCGGGTGCCCGAACTGCTGGCCGGCTCCTTCCTGCTGGCCCTGCTGGCCGTCGCCGCCTCCTACTTCCTCACCGGAGAGTGAGCCACATGTCGACGGCTCTCTACACCCAACTGCTCGACCTGTCCTGTGGCGCGTTCCTGCTCGCCGCCGTCCTGATCCTGTGGCGGCGCCAACTCGCCGCGTTCATCAGGCTCTTCGCCGCCCAGGGGATCGCCCTCGCCGCCGTCGCCGCCCTCCTGTCCGCCCACGAGCAGCGCTGGGACCTGCTCGGCGTCGCCGTGCTGATCGCCGTCCTGCGCGCCTGGCTCCTGCCGCACCTCATGCGGCGCGCCCTCACCGCGGGCGGGGAGACCCACGAGACCGAACCGCTGGTCAACGTCACCGCGTCGCTGCTGACCGCCGCCGTGCTCACCCTCCTCGCGTACGCCGTCACCCGCCCGCTCACCGACCTCGCGCCCTCGCCCGCCACCCGGGCCCTGCCGATCGGCCTGGCCGTCGTCCTGATCGGCTTCTTCACCCTCGCCACCCGCCGCCGCGCCCTGTCCCAGGTGGTCGGCTTCCTGCTGATCGACAACGGGATCACCGCCGTCGCCTTCCTCGCCACCTCGGGCGTCCCGCTGATCGTCGAACTCGGCGTCTCCTTCGACGTGCTGTTCGCCGTCCTGGTCCTCCAGGTGCTCACCGCCCGGATGCGCGCGGCCTTCGGCGGCACCGACCTCGACGACCTGAGGGAGCTGCACGACTGATGCCCGACGCCGTCCTCCTCACCGTGCCCGTCGCCGCACCGCTGGCCGTCGCCGCGCTCCAGCCGCTCCTCGGCCGGCGGCCCGTCACCGCCTGGGCGGGGCTGGTCTCCCCCGCCGCGATCCTCGCCTGCGCGATCGCGCTCGCCGTCGACGTCCCCTCCGGCGGCCCGGCCACCGCCTACGCGGGACTGCTGCGCGCCGACGCCCTGACCGTCTGGATCCTGCTCGGCATCGGTGCCGTCGGCGCCCTGTCCTGCGCGGCCGGGCCCGCCTACCTCTCCGCCGAAGGGGCCGACCCCGGCTCCGCCCGCCGCTACGGGCTGCTCGTCCACCTCTTCCTCGCCGCGATGGCGCTGGCCACCCTCACCGCCAACCTCGGCGTGCTCTGGGTCGCCGTCGAGGCCACCACCATCGTCACCGCCTTCCTGGTCGGCCACCGCCGCACCCGGGCCGGCGTCGAGGCCGCCTGGAAGTACGTGGTGATCTGCTCGGTCGGCATCGCCCTCGCCTTCCTCGGCACCGTCCTCGTCTACTTCGCGGCCCGGCACGCCGGCATCCCCGAGTCCCACGCCCTCGACTGGCCCACCCTGGCCGCGCACGCCGACCGGCTCGACCCGCACACCGTGCGCCTCG
>NZ_JBFBDY010000982.1:0-1834 GCF_040683475.1 Kitasatospora sp. NPDC093558
GACGACTCCGTGGTGGGCCGGCACACCGATCCGCCGCTCACCAGCGTCCGTCAGCCGACCGAGGAGATGGGCCGGTTGATGGTCCAGCTGCTGCTCAAGGAGATCGCCCAGCCGGGCCGGTTCCGCCGGCAGACGGTCCTGCCGACGGAACTGGTGGTGCGGGAGTCGGCGTGACTATCCGCCGGCCAGGTGGGCGCGGTAGCCGGCGTGACTACAGGCCCGCGAGGTGGGCGCGGTAGCCGGCGCCGAAGGCCGTCGGGGTGCCGTCGTAGGAGCTGATCAGCGCCGGTCCGCTGCTGCAGTCCCAGGTGTTCCAGGCCCAGGCGAGGTAGGAGACGCCGTGCTGGTCCAGCCACGGCAGCAGGGTGTCCAGGTAGCCGTGCGCGCAGTCGTTCTCGCCCAGCTCCCCAGTCACGACGGGTACGTGCGCCGCCAGCGGGCCGATCTGCGCGTCCCAGCAAGAAGCGTTGCTGCAGGTGTTGAAGTTGTACGAGTGCCAGGACGCGGCCACGTTGTGCAGGGGATCGGACGGCTGGTGCGCGGCCCACTGGGTGAGGTCGTTGGCGTACTCCAGGCCGCCCAGCAGGAGGACGTTGTCCGCGCCGGTCGAGCGCACCGCGTCGACCATCGCCTGCATGCCGGCGACCCGGAAGCCGATGCCGGGGCAGGTGCCGCCGTCCCGCCAGCAGGCCCAGCCGGTCGCGTCGCTCCCGGTGGCACGTGACGGGTAGGGCTCGTTGAACAGGTCGAGGACCGTCGCGTCGTCCCCCGTGAAGGTCTGCGCCACCGAGGCCCAGAACGGGAGCGCGCCCGCGGCGTCCGGCATGGGTTTCTGGCAGGTGGCGTTGGCGTCGGAGCAGCCGGCGGAGGGGCCGGTGTACACCCCGTCGGTCCAGTGCAGGTCCAGGATCGCCACCAGGCCGTTGCGGTGCAGCAGGTCGACGTAGCTGCGCACGGCGCTGATGTAGGCCGCTCCGGCGTAGGCCGGGTCGACGTTGGAGTGGGCGAGCCAGCAGTCCTCGTTGAGCGGCACGCGGACGGCGTTGACGCGCCAGGACTTCATCGCGGTGACGGAGGCCTGGTCGGCCGGGCCGTCGAAGATGCCGTGGCCCTGGACGCACATGAACTCGACCCCGGAGCGGTTGACCCCGTGCAGGGTGATCGGGGTGCCGTCGGCCTTCGCCAGCGTGCTGCCCGCGACGTGCACGGCCGGGGCCGGGCCGCTCGGTGGTGGGGTGGTGGTCGGCGTGGGTGTGGGCGTGGGTGTGGGGCTCGGCGACGGGCTCGACTGCGGCCCGCAGGGGGTGCCGTTGACGGTGAAGGCGGTGGGGGCGGTGTTGGTGGCGCTGTACGAGAAGTTGGCGCTGGTGGTGTAGGCGGCGCCGGGGTTGATGGTGGGGGCGTAGCCGGGGTTGGTGACGGTGACGTTCTGTCCGGTCTGGGTCCAGGTGCCGTTCCAGCCGTTCTGGAGGGTCTGGTTGCCGGTGTAGGCGTAGCCGAGGGTCCAGCCGTTGATGGGGGTGGTGCCGGTGTCGGTGATGGTGACGTTGGCTGTGAAGCCGCTGCCCCAGTCGTTGCCGACGGTGTAACTCACGTTGCAGGAAAGGCCGGCGGTGGGGGCGGCCGAGGCGGTGAGGGGGAGCACTGCCAGGGCGGCGCACGCGGCGCCGGCGGCCGCCAAGGCGGCGGTGGTGCGGGGAGGTGTGGTGCGGGGAGGTGCGGTTCGGGGCATGCCGAGCTCCTCGGGGTGGGGGGCCGGGGGCCCCGGTGGGGCACACGCCAGGGGAGGTAAGCTAGCGGTGCAGGTCAGGGACGGGGGGGTGTTGCCGCCCGA
>NZ_JBFBDY010000983.1:0-1828 GCF_040683475.1 Kitasatospora sp. NPDC093558
ACGACCTGGCCGGCCTGCTCGCCGTCCCCGGAATCACCGAGGCGCTCGGGGCGCTCGCCGCGCCGCCCGCCGACGGGCCGTCGCCGCAGGCCACGGCGTAGTCCGCCCCGGGCGGGCCCGCGGTCCGCCCGGACGACCTCCGGGCGGCCACCGGACGGCCGCCGGTTCTGCGCCGACGGCGGGCTCTGATAGGAATGACCACGGCCGGGAACAGCCGCGGACCCCGGCGGCGCGCCACCGGGCGCGCGCCCGGACCCACCCGGACACCGACCGCGGACGCACCAGAGCGGGGGGCTCAACAGTTGACCCAGGACGGCCAGTTCGACCACCAGTTCGGCGGCCGGTTCGACGACCGGTCCAGCGCGGAGGCCAACCCCTTCGCCGGCGCGGAGCAGGTCAGTGCGACCCTCGCCACCCTCACCGACGCGCTCTTCGACGAGCCCACCTCGCGTCACCCGGTGGCCTCGCTCACCCCCCGGCCAGGGTCCTCGGAGCAACACCCGGCCGCCGAAGCCCTGTTCGCCCTGCCGCTGGCACCCAACGGGCCGGTACACGGCGCCGTCGACCGGCTCGGCACCGTCGTCACCGCCGGCACGGCCCGCCCCGGCACCGGCGCTCCGATCGCCGAACGGGCCACGGCCGCGCTGCTCGCCCGTTACGGCGGCGGCCCGGTGCGCGGCGCGGACGCCGGCCAGGGCACCGCATCGGCCGGACTGTTCCAGCTGCCCGTCACCGGCGAGATCGCCGACCCCAAGCTGCGCCCGCCGTTCGCCCCCGCGCTCGCGGCGCTGGCGGGCGGTCAGCAGACGCGGCTGCCGGTCGAGCTGGCCACCGGCGCCGGCACCGAGGTCCGCCTGGTCGTCCCGCCCGGCTTCCACCCGCTCACCTCCCCGGGGGGCCCCGCGGGCGTCTCGGCCCGATCGGTGCCGCCGCTTCCCAACACGCCGTCCGGGCGCGGCGACGAACGGGCCGCCGTCGCGGCCGCCGACGAGCTGGGCGGCCACCTGGCCGAGGTCGCCGAGGAGCTGTTCAGCGCCACCGGCCCCGGCCCGCGCCGCGACTTCGCCGTCATCGCCGCCACCCTCGCCGACGTGGTCCACGCCTCGGGCGCGGTCTACGCGGGCGTCTGCGCCCTGGAGGCCGACGGCCGCACCACCGAGGCCACCCTCGTCGTCTCGCTCGCCCGGCACCCGCTGCCGATCACGGCGCTCGCCACCGAACTCGCCACCGTCCGGCGGCACGCCGAGGTGTGGACGGTCCTGCTGCCGGCCGGGCCGGCCGCCGTCCTGGTCGAGGGCCGGACCGTCCCGGTGCCCGGGGCGCTGGCGGTCGACGGACAGCGGCGCTGGGTGGTCACGTCGGTCGTCGAGGCGTTCGTCCCGCTGCCGGACGGCGTGTCGGTGCTCTGCGTCCAGCTCTCGACGGCACAGCCGGAGGACTGGGAGCTGTACACGGAGGCGTTCGCGGAGCTGCTGAAGAGCGTCCAGTTCGGATGGGACGGCACGCCGGGCGTGCCCGTGTCCCTGCCCGCCGCGTACGAGCGGGAGGCGGCCGTGCCCGCCACCACGCCGGTCCCGGACTTCAATCCGTTCGCCGAGCTCGCCGCCACGGCGGTTGCGGACCCGGCGGTTGCGGACACGGCGGTTGCGGACCCGGCGGGCGCCCAGCCTCAGCCGGACTTCAACCCGTTCGCGGCGATCGCCGACGCACCGGTCGAGGACGAGGACCCGGCCCTCCGGGGCACGCCGGTCATGGTGCCCCCGCCGGACTTCAACCCCTTCGCGCCGGAGACCCTCCCGCCCCTGCCTGAAGAAGCGTCGGCCGACGC